>NZ_QEWA01000033.1:0-209061 GCF_003390775.1 Thermobacillus sp.
CGAAAGGGCTGAAAAGTCTGCTTTCTCGTTACCTGGAACTTTGTTAACCTTACGGAACCGCCGTATGCGGACCCGCATGTACGGTGGTGTGAGAGGTCGGGGGCTAGCCGCCCCCTCCTACTCGATTATCCGGATCAATGACACTCCAGCCTGGCGTGGCGGCAGCCGGATTTCTCGATCTGGATCGTCGCGTGCCGGATATGGAACCGTTTCTCGATCCGGTTGAGCGCTTCCTGGAGCACGGATTGCTCATCCTGCTCGTCCCGGACGAGCAGATGGCAGCTGAGCGCATCGAGTCCGGACGTGATCGTCCAGATATGCAGATCGTGGAGGTCCAGCACGCCGTCGATTCCGAGCAGCGTCTCCCTCACCTTCCCCGCATCGATCGTCTCCGGCGTCCCTTCCATTAAAATATGAACGGCGGTCCGGGTCACGCCCCACGCGCTTCTCACGATGAGCAGCGTCACCAATACGCTGACGAGCGGATCGAACCAGTACCATGAGGTAAGCGAAATGACAAGGCCCGCCGCAATCGCCCCCACGGAACCCAGCGCATCGCCGATGACGTGCAGATAGGCGCTGCGGACGTTCAGGTTCGACTTCACGTCGCCTTTGCGCATCAGGTACCAGGCGCTGGCCGCGTTGGCCGCAAGCCCGATGAAGGCGATGAAGGTCATCATGCCGCCGGCCACTTCGGCCGGTTCGCGGAAACGCTCCACGGCCTCCCACAGGATAAATCCGGCCATGACGAACAGCGTCGCGCCGTTCAGCAGCGCGGCCAGAATTTCGAACCGGCGGAATCCGTATGAACGTTTCAAAGACACCGGCCTCGCCGCCAGCCGCATGGCCAACAGACTGAGCGCCAGCGCCCCCGCGTCGCTGAACATATGCCCCGCGTCCGACAGCAGCGCCAGGCTGTTCGTCAGCAGCCCGCCGGCGATCTCCAGCACCATGATGCCGGTCGTGATGGCAAGCGCGATGGTCAGCCCGGCCCGGTTGCCGGCACCGTGGACATGAGGATGACCGTGATGATGATGGCCGTGATGATGCCCGTGATGATCATGGCCGTGATGACCATGAGGATGACCGTGAGCCATGACAAGCCTCCATTACATATGAATAATTGCTCATGTTTATTATATACAGTACCGCAACCCCGCGCAACCGTTCAACACAAAAAAACCTCCACCCACGGCGGAGGTGCGGTACACCGTCACGGCTTCAAATGATTCAAATGATCGAGCGTCAGCTTGAAAATTTGCGCGACATGCTCGTCGTCCAGACTGTAATAAACCGTCTTGCCTTCCTTCCTTCTCTTCACGATCCGCATATTGCGGAGAATGCGCAGTTGATGCGATACGGCGGATTGTCCCATCCCGAGCACGACCGTCAGATCGTGAACGCACAATTCAGACTGCAGCAGCGCATGAATGATCCGCACCCGGGTCGGGTCGCCGAGCGCCTTGAACAGATCGGCAACATCGGATGCCGTCATGTCATCGACCAGATGATCCTTGACCGCTTGCACATCCGCGTTCGTTCCGATACAACTTGTATCACAAATGCTATCCTGTAACGCTTTTTCCATCCGTATCACCATCTTTTACAAGTTTGCCAGAACCTATTAGAACCTATTATAACACGAATACAGATTGCACCTTCCATGAATACATTCTCATTCAACGGTCTGTTCGGATTAAAAAAGATTAACCTGACCGCCGTTCCGCTTCCCGTCCGCATCCGCGGCCATCCCGCGCCCGATTCCAATTGTTTCGGTCTTGTTCCCCTCTCTCTCCCATCCTACAATCGTCAGGGTAAGGAGGGATGAACATGAAAAGACTGAGAATGCTCATCTTCCTGTGCTTGCTGGCTGCCGGAGCGATGGCGGCAGACGCGCCGGCTCATGCGGACGTCTTGCTCAAGCACGGGAGCTCGGGCGACTATGTGTGGGACATTCAATACCGGTTGAAAACGCTCAGCCTGTTCGATCAGGAGATGACGGGCTATTTCGGTCCCCATACCCGGCAGGCGGTCGTGAACTTCCAGCGGAAATACGGGCTCCCGGCGGACGGCGTAGTCGGGCCGGCAACGTGGAGAGCATTGCGCAAATATTCATTGAACAAGAGCGAAATGGACATCATGGCGCGCGTCATCTACAGCGAGGCCAGAGGCGAACCTTATAAAGGGCAGGTGGCCGTCGGCGCGGTCGTGATGAACCGGATCCGGTCCGCCCAATTTCCGGACACGATCCGCGGCGTCGTCTTCCAGCCGGGCGCGTTCACGGCGGTGGCCGACGGTCAGTATTGGCTGACGCCGAACACGACGGCTTACAAAGCGGCGCTCGACGCCGTCCGCGGCTGGGATCCGACGTACGGCGCGCTCTACTATTTCAATCCGAAGACGGCAACAAGCAAGTGGATCTGGTCGAGACAGCAGACCGTGACGATCGGCAACCATATTTTCGCCCGATAAAAACAGCATTCGCAAAACGCCGAATGCCCATCCGTTCTATCCCGCCCGTTCCGGCATATGTTGGTTACGAGCAATAAGCGATGCGGGGGTGTTCGGATGCGGGTGCGGTTTCGCCGGGGAGATACGCTGTGGGCTTACAGCCGAATATTTCAGGTGCCGCTGCCGCTCATTCTCGATTCGAACGCGCTGGATCCCGTGAATATCGCAATCGGCCAGGAAGTGGAGATTCCGGGCTACATCGTCACCGGATACACGGTCAAAGCCGGCGATACGCTGTGGCAATTGGCCCGGCAGCGGGGATTGCCCGTTGACGCGCTGCTCTTGCTGAACCCGAACGTCATTCCGGACAGGCTTGCGGTGGGCTCGCAGCTGAATATTCCGCTTCGCGTCACCTGGTTCATCGTCGATACGATCAAGCCGTACGATTCGGCCGCGCTGCAGTCGGATCTGAACCGGCTCGCGGAAGTTTACCCTTTCATCCGCCGGCGGAACATCGGCGCGTCGGTGCTCGGCAAGCCGATTCCGGAGCTGCGGATCGGCCGCGGCGCCGTGACCGTTCACATGAACGGCTCATTCCATGCGAACGAATGGATTACAACGGCCATCCTCGTCCGGTTTCTGAACCACTACGCGCTGTCGCTGGTCAACGGCACACCCATCCGCGGGCTCGACATGCGGCCGTTCTATGACGCGGTGACCCTGTCCATGGTGCCGATGGTCAATCCCGACGGGGTCGATCTGGTGATCCGCGGATTGCCGGAGCAGGAGCCGTGGCGGAGCCGCGTACTGGAATGGAACGGCGGCAGCACCGATTTCAGCGGCTGGAAAGCGAACATCCGCGGCGTCGACCTGAACGATCAGTTCCCCGCCCTCTGGGATCGGGAAGCCGCGCGGAATCCGAAAGAGCCCGGTCCGCGCGACTATCCCGGCACGGGGCCGCTCACCGAACCGGAAGCGGTCGCGATGGCGGAGCTGACGAGAAGCGGGGATTTCGCCCGCGTGCTCGCCTTCCATACCCAGGGTGAAGAGATTTACTGGGGTTTCCAGAATCTCGAACCGCCCGAATCCGAGGTGATCGTGAACGAATTCGCCCGCGTCAGCGGCTATACGCCGGTGCGGACGATCGAAAGCTATGCGGGCTACAAGGACTGGTTCATCCAGGATTGGCGCCGCCCGGGATTTACAATCGAGCTGGGACGCGGGGTCAATCCGCTGCCCTTGTCCCAGTACGGCGAAATTTACGAACGGGCGCTCGGCATTCTGCTCGCGAGCCTGTATATGTGAAGGCGGATCATGCGCCTCATGCCGTGCCGGCCTCATGCCCGCACGCGCATGAGGCGCATGGCGTTCAGCGCGACGATCAGCGTCGCGCCCATGTCGGACAGGATGGCAATCCAGATTGTCAGCCATCCCGGAACGACGAGCAGCAAGGCGGCGAGCTTCACGATCAAGGCGAACGCGATGTTCTGCCGGATAACGGCCAGCGTCTTGCGGCTGAGCCGGATCGCGTACGGCAGCTTGCCGAGATCGTCGCCCATCAGCGCGATATCCGCCGTCTCGAGCGCGGCGTCGGTGCCCGCTCCGCCCATCGCGATGCCGACGGTCGCGGCGGCCAGCGCCGGCGCGTCGTTGACGCCGTCGCCGACCATTGCGACAGCGCCGTATTCGGACGCGAGACCGCGGATCGCTTCCAGTTTGTCCTCGGGCATGAGACCTGCCCTGACGTCATCGATGCCGGCTTGCCGGGCGACGGCGGCGGCGGTGTCGCGGTTGTCCCCGGTCAGCATGACGGTCTTCCGGATGCCAAGCTCATGCAGCTTGCCGATGACCCCGCGGCTTTCCGGCCGCGCTTCGTCGATGACGCCGAGTACGGCGACCGGTTCCCCGTCCTTGGCGACGGCGAGTACCGTCTTTCCTTCCCCGCGCAGCCGGTTGGCATAAGCTTCCCACTCGCCTTCCATCCGCGCGTCCGTCCCGATCCGGATCCATTCCGGGCTGCCGATGCGGTAACGCGCGCCTTCCGTTTCGCCCTCGATTCCCCGGCCTGTCACGGACGTGAAGTTGTCCACGATTGTACCCGGGAAATCGATGCCTTCCTCACGGGCCGCCCCCGTGACGGCCGCAGCGAGCGGGTGTCCGGAGCGATGTTCGAGCGCGGCGGCTATCCTGAGCAAATCCCGGCGGTCAACCGATTCGCCGAACAGCCGGACATCGGTCAGCCTCGGAATCCCTTGCGTGACCGTGCCGGTCTTGTCGAAAGCGATCGCCTTCACCGCGCCGAGCTGCTCCAGATGGATGCCGCCTTTGATCAGCACGCCCCGGCCCGCGGCGCTGCCGATGGCGGAGACGATTGCGATCGGCGTCGAGATGACGAGCGCGCACGGGCAGCCGACGACGAGTACGGCGAGCCCCTGGTAGAGCCAGTCAAGCCATCCGCCGCCGGAGATCAGGGGCGGTACGACCGCAATCAGCGCCGCAGCGGCGATGATGACGGGCGTGTAATACTTGGCGAACTTGTCCACGAACGCCTGCGCCGGCGCGCGCCCTTCCTGCGCTTCTTCGACCAGGCGGATAATCCGCGAGATCGTCGAATCTTGCGCCAGCCGCGCAACGCGCACGTGGAGCAGGCCTTCCCCGTTCAGCGTGCCCGCGAACACTTCGTCGCCGGGCGATTTCGGCACCGGAACGGATTCGCCCGTAATCGCGGCCTGGTTGACTGCGGAGGTGCCGGATGCAACGATCCCGTCCATCGCGATCTTTGCGCCCGGCCGCACGATGAGCGTGTCGCCGACTTCGATCTCGTCCGTCCGCACCGTCATTTCCCGGCCGTCCCGCAGCACGGGGGCTTCGCGCGGCGCCAGCTCCATCAGGCTGCGGATCGACCGGCGGGCGCGCTCCATCGAGTAGCGTTCGAGCGCTTCACTGAGCGCGAACAGGATGACGACGACGGTGCCCTCCGTCCATTCGCCGATCAGCGCCGCGCCGATGATCGCGACGGTCATCAGCGTCCGCATGTCGAAGTCGAGGCGGATCAGGTTGTTGAGACCGGTCCGGAAAAGCTGATGCCCGGCGACGACGATGGACGCCGCGAATGCCGCCGCGGTCACCGGATGATGGCCGCCGAGCGCCAGTCGGGCCAGACAGCCGGCGGCAAGAAGCGCCGCGCCCGCGAGCAGGCTGCCGTGCGTCCTGAGGAACGCCGCCGCCCCGCGCGCCTTGCCGGAGTTGCCGCCCGTTGCGATGTCCCCGGTATCGGGCCGCACTTTCAATCGTTCGAAGGCGCCGGCTTTTTCCAGCTCCGCGATCGTCGCCTCGCCCGTAACGGTAATTTTCGCCGCGGCGAAATTGACCTTCGCGTCCAGCACGCCCGGGAGCCGCTTCACATTCTCCTCGAATTTGCCCGCGCAGTTCGCGCAGGTGAACCCTTCCACGCGGTAAACCTTCGTGATGCCGGACTCCGGCGCAGCATGTCGTGCCATGGCTATCCTCCGCGATATATGAACAAACTTTCATGTATAGGGTATGCATTAATAATAAATCAGTTTCACACGTTCGTCCAATAAAAAAACCTCCACCCGAAGCGGAGGCATGAGTTAATCTAATCCAGCGTCTTCTCGAATATGAAAATGACTTCGGCGGCACCGTGTTTCCGGCGAAGTTCTTCCTTCCGTTCCGCCGCCTGTTCCGCAGCCTCCGCCCGGATATCCACCCGTTCCAGCTCCCGGCCTTCCGCATCTTTCGCAACCAGCTCGACCGGCCGGTAACCGTTCGCCTGATAGAACGACTCGACCCGCGGATCGTCGGCCGAGCCGACGCCGATCCGCCGGAATCCCCGCTCCGCGCAGACCCGCTCGAACGTGCGGAGCAGCCGAGATCCGATGCCCCGGCGCGCGTACGGCTTCCGGTGGTCGAGATTGACCGCGATGCCCTGCAGGTCGGCGGCATCCTCCCGCCGGCGGGACGGCTGCCCGTAGCAGACGCCCGCCAGGTCTTCGCCCGCGAAAGCGGCGAGATACATGCCCGGGCCATCGGCCAGCCGGCGCTTCCAGTCTTCCGCGCTCTCCCGGTGCAGATAATCGCACTGGAACGGATGCACGATCGGCAGATCCGAAATCGCCGCCGGACGGATTTGGACCGTCAAATGAACCGGCGGATCGAACCGCAGCGGCTTGGCCTGCAGCCGGTCGAGCAGCAGCCGGAACGCATCCATCGGAATCCAGGCGTGCATCATGATCACTTCATTCGAGCCCGGCGCATCGTTCAGCCCCTTGCCCTGCTCCGACGCATGCTCATCCATCCGGGCCAGCAGCTCCGGCAGCATCTCCCCGCCTTCCTGAAGCCGCCAGTCCCATGTATCGTAGGTGCATCCGACGTCGATCCGCTCAGGCCGGCCTTTCGGCTTCCACCATGGATAGGTCACACCCGGAAATCCCGGCTGCTCGAAGCCCATTCCGCGCAGCAGCGATTGCAGTTCATCGCGTTTTATGTCTCCGCCGTCGTCCAGATACGGGAACCGGAACAGCTTCACCGGACGCGGCATGCCGGCTTTCGCGTAGATCCCGTCCAGCAGCCGCTCCGTCCGCGCGATCTGTTCCCGCGCTTCCTCAAGCGTCAGCTTCGAAAACGCCGGATGATCGTAGCTGTGATTGCCGAGAATATGGCCGTTTCGGACTGCATGGACCGCTTCTTCCGGATACCGTTCCAGCCGTTCGCCGAGGCAGAACCAGACCGCCCGGATGCCCCGCGCGTTCAGCTCGTCGACGCGCTGCCTGAAATCTTCGGTCGGCGCATCATCGATGGTCAGCCATGCCCGTTTCGCCGCGTCCGCCATATCGTTTCCGCCCCCGTCCGTCCAAAAATGAAACGCGCCGCAATTCAACGCCAGTATACAACGGTCCGCCGAAACGGACAACGGCATGTTCACTCGGCGGCATCCCGCTGCCCGTGCTTCCGGTCGTATTCCGCCCGCGCCGCTACCACCTCGGCGAAGTGCTCCGCAGCCCAGGTCCGGAACCCGCGGATATGCGGCATCAGCGAGCGTCCGAGATCCGTCAGCTCGTACTCGACGGCGGGCGGCACGGTCGGATGGACGATCCGCCGGATGAGTCCGTCCCGTTCCAGCCGGCGCAGCGTCTGCGTCAGCATTTTCTGCGTGATGTCCTGAATGCGCGCCTCGATCTGCCGATAGCGCTGCCTGCCGCCGTCGAGCGCGTGAAGCACCAGCACGCTCCACTTGCTCTCCAGCAGCTCGAGCACCCGCCGGTACAGACATTCGCCCAGCGAAATGTTGCCGCCGGCCGCATCCGATTTCTTCATGGATCCTCGACTCCCTTCCGCAGCGCACCTGAAGGTGCGCAACACACTTTCAAGTGCCTTCTTCCCAAAGAATAGAAGATCGGCTACGTTATGTCTATCCCGGTTGGAAGGAGTGGTGATCAACATGAAAGCTTATGAATTGCAAGGCTTCGGGCTGGACAACCTGCGCCTCGTCGAGCGCCCCGTTCCCGTCCCGGGACCGGGCGAAGCGCTCATCCGGATGCGGGCCGTCACGCTCAATCCGCGCGATCTCGGGGTGATCGACGGATTTTACTTTCCGGATCTCAAATTTCCGGTCATTCCGGTGTCCGACGGCGCCAGAGAGGTGGTCGAGCTCGGGCCCGGGGTTCAGCGGTTCCGCGTCGGCGACCGGGTCGCCGGCACGTTCGCCCAGGGCTGGATCCACGGCGATCCGCCGATCGGCTGGCATACCCGGAGCCTCGGCGCTCCGCTGGACGGCGTGCTCGCGGAATACGTCGTCCTGCCGGAATCCGGGATCATCCGCGTGCCGCAGCATATGACGGATGCGGAGGCCGCCGCCCTGCCGGTCGCCGGGCTGACCGCCTGGCAGGCAATCGCCGAAGCCGGGCGTGTGCGCGCCGGCGACGCGGTTGTCGTGCAGGGAACGGACGGCGTCTCCGTCTTCGCCCTGCAATTCGCCAAGCTGCACGGGGCGCGCGTCTTCGTCGTCTCCGGCAGCGCGGAGAAGCTGGGGCGGGCGCTTCAGCTCGGCGCCGACGCCGGCGTTCTCTACACGGAAGAGCCGGACTGGGACCGGAACGTCATCGAATGGACGGACGGCCGGGGCGCGGACCTCGTCGTCGACATCGGCGGAGCGGCGACGCTGAATCGGTCGGTGGCGGCGATCCGCTCGGGCGGCACCGTCTGCCTGATCGGCATCATGTCCGGTCCCGCCGCGGACGGGCTGCAGCTGGTGCCGACGTTTCTCAAGCGCGCACGGCTGCGGGGCATCAACGTCGGCAGCCGGGAAATGTTCGAGGCGATGAATCGCGCCATCGCGGCGAACGGACTCCGGCCGGTCATCGACAGTGTTTATTCATTCGACCAGGCGATCGCTGCGTTTGCCAAGCTCGGCGAAGGCCGGCACTTCGGCAAGATCGCAATCGCATTCTGATTGCCGCGGCGTCAAACAAATAAAGGAAGCCCCGGACCTTGCCGGGAGCTTCCCCTGCGATGCCGCGGGACCGGATGCGGTCCCGCCGCGTTCACGCGAACACGCGCGACTTCGAACGGAGAAGGTCGGCGAGGAACACGAGCGCCAGTCCCTGGCCCCAGCCTTGCACCCGCTTGTGCGACACGCCTTTGTACCCTTCGGCGTCGAACATGACGGCCGTACCGGCGGAGACGCCGCGCACCGAGCCGTCCGGCGCGATCCGGCCGAGGATGCCTTCGATGGCCCGGTTGACCGCCTTGTTGTACAGCGATCCGCGCGACAAGAGCGCGGCGGCGATGCCCGCCGAACCCGACGTCTCCGTATAGGAGGTCGGATCGGTGAGCACCGTGTGCCACAGCCCGTCCTCACCCTGCAGCCGCACGAGCGCGCTGAGCAGATCGCGCAGCGAGCCGTCGATAATCATGTAGGCCGGGTCCGCCACATGGATGAGCGGCAGCGCCTTCGCCATCGTGAGCGCCGCCCACGCGTTGCCGCGGGCCCAGTAGACGCCGGACATATGGTTCCGGTTGATGTTGTCCCAGCCGTGATAGTACAGGTTCGTCGTCTCGTCCTGCAGCACGTCCTCATGGCCGTGGTACTGCCGGATCCCGTCGCGGAAATACGGCGCCCCTTCCCCTTCCGCGCCGATCAGGTGCCCGAAGCGGACGAGGAACAGCCCGGCCATCATCATCGTGTCGACCCACGCCTGCTCCGGGAACTGATACTCGACCGAATTGACCGTATGCTGGATGATGCCGTCTCCGAAGCGCGGCGCTTCATTCGCCAGATAGTCCGCAAGCTTGCGCGCCGCATCCAGATAGCGGCCGTCTTCCGTATATTGATAGAGCGAGATGAGCGCATGGCCGATCGACACGCCGTTCACGGACAGTTTCGGCAGTCCGTCTTCCAGCTGCTCGTCGACCCAGCTTTTCACCCGTTCGATATATTCGCTATTCCCCGTTGCTTCATACGCTTCGCAGACGCCGTAGAACGCGACGCCTCCCGGCCAATCCCAGTTGAAATCCATCCGGAACGTGCGGTCGACGACCCGGTCGATCGCTTCGCGAACCGCATCCTCGTCAAAAACAAGCGGCGGCATATCCTCCACTCCTTCCGTCATTGAAACGCAAAACGCCTCCTATCCTTTCAGTCCGCTCGTGCTGATCCCTTCGACGATCTGCCGCTGGAACAGGAAAAACACGATCAGCACCGGAATCAGGCTGACGACCGACATGGCGAACATGGCGCCCCAGTTCGAGATCGTCTCGGCATCGAGATACATCTTGAGCGCCATCGACACCGGATAACTGCTCGGCCGGTTCAGATAGAGCAGCGGCCCGAGCAGATCTTCCCACCGCCAATAGAACGAGAAGATGGCGGCCGTCGCCATCGCCGGCATGATGAGCGGCACGATGATCTGCCAGAACAGCCGGAATTTGCCGCAGCCATCGATCGTCGCCGCTTCGTCAAGCTCGGACGGGATCGACCGGATGAACTGGATCATCAGGAAGATGAAGAACGGCGCCCCGAAATAGGCCGGCACGACGATCGGCTTGATCGAATTGAGCCAGCCGAGCTTGGCGAACAGAATGTACTGCGGCACGAGAGCGACTTCGAACGGCAGCATGAGCGTCATCATCATGACGGCGAACCAGAACTTGTTGCCCTTGAATTTCAGCCGCGCGAAGCCGAAGGCGACCAGCGCCGACGACAGCACCGCGCCGATCGTCGCCAGCACGACAAGCACGAGCGAGTTCTTGATGAAAATGCCGAAATGCAGTCCGCCGATCCCTTTCCATCCGGTCACGTAATTGTCCCAGATCCACGGGTCGGGAATGAGCTTTCCCGCCGTTACGAAGATCAGCTCGCTCGGTTTGAACGAACTCATGAACAGCCAGATGACCGGGTACACCATGAGGAACGCGCCGCCCGCGGCCAGGAAATGGTAAGCGGCCCGCCTGAGTCTTTTGCCGGTCATGGCTTCAGTCCTCCTTCGTCTCGTAGAACACCCAGTATTTCGACGTCGCGAACACCAAAGCCGTGAGCAGCGCGACGATGAGCAGCAGAATCCACGCCATCGCCGACGCATATCCCATGTCATAGAAGACGAACGCCTGGCGGAACAGGTAGAGCGAATAAAGCAGCGTGCCGTCGAGCGGACCGCCTTCCCCTTTCGAGATGATGTACGCCGGGATGAACGTCATGAACGCCGCGATCGTCTGCATGATTGTGTTGAACAGGATGACCGGCGTCAGCAGCGGCATCGTGATGCGGAAGAAGCGTTGCAGCGGATTCGCGCCGTCGACGGAAGCCGCTTCGTACAGGCTGGGCGGAATGTTCTTCAGCCCGGCCAGGAAGATCAGCATCGACGAACCGAACTGCCAGACCGACAGCGTGATGAGCATCCAGAGCGCGGCGGCCGGATCGGCGAACCAGCGGACGCTCTCCAGACCGATCAGATTGAGCGCCAGATTGATGATGCCTTCGTCGCCGTACAGGTTCCGCCACATGATCGAGACGGCGACGCTGCCCCCGATGATCGAGGGCAGATAGTACACCGTCCGGTACAGACCGACCGCCCGTGAAGCGCGGTTCAGCAGCAAGGCGATCAGGAGCGCGAACGTCAGCCTGAGCGGCACGCCGACGAAGACGTACAGGAATGTCACCCGGAGCGACCGCCAGAACTTCGGATCGCCCGCAAACATTCGCTCATATTGCTCAAAACCGACCCACGACGGCGCCGTGAACAGATCATAATCCGTGAACGACAGGTACAGCGATGCTGCGATCGGAAATGCGGTGAAGATCAGGAAGCCGAGCAGGAACGGGCTGATGAACGCGTACCCGGTCAGTTGATTTTTCCAGGCTGCGAACCGCATGGGCATCACTTGTTGCGGGCCAGGATGGCGTTCGCTTCTTCGCGGAACCGTTTGGCCGCGTCTTCAGGCGACAGCTTGCCGAAATCCATCGCTTCGGTGATCTCCTTGAACAGCGCGATGATTTCCGCCGCACCGTTCGGATCCGGCGGATCCATCGGCGAGCTGTTCTCCTGCGCCCAGGCCACGTAGTCGAATACTTTGATCAGCGCCGGATCGAGCGTCGGCTTCACCGCTTCGATCACCTGGCTGTTCACCGGCACGCCGCGGTCGCCCTTGATCAGCTTGTTCGCCTCGATGTCGTTCACCCAGAAATCGATGAACTTCGCCGCTTCTTCCTTATGCTTCGAGTTCTTCGAAATGGAGAAATACATCGACGGCTTCAGATACAGCCCCTGCTCGCGGTTCGGACCCGGCATGTGCGCCATTTCGAGCGGCCGGTTCGCCACCTGCTGCAGGCCGACGAACTGGTTCGTCCACTGCCAGACGCCGACCTGCTGCCCCTTGACGAGCAGATCGTCTTCAAGCCCCTTGATCTGCGCCTTCACGTCGGGCGTCGGCGTATCGCCGTCCGCGACGAGCTTCGCCAGCGGCGCGAAGAAATCGATGAAGAGCTGGTCGTCGTCGTAGCCGAGCGACGTGCCGTCCGGGCTGTACAGATGCTGGCCCTTCGTCCGCAGATAGTAGCCGAAGAACACTTCCGGACGGAAACCGCTGTCAAAATAGAGCCCGGCTTCTTTCGCCTTGCCCGCCAGCGCGTAGTAGTCATCCCAGGTCCAGTTCTCGTCCGGCTTCTCGATGCCCAGCTTCTTGAGCAGCTCGGGATCGTACTGGAACTGGATCGTGTTGACCCCGATGTTGAAGCCGTACAGCTGATCGCCCAGCTTGCCGCCGGAGATGGCGTTCTCGCTGATGTGGTCGGTGTTGATGATCGTGCCGAGGTACGGCGTCAGATCTTCGAGCTGCCCCTTGCCGCCGTATTGCGACAGATACGAGATGTCCATCTGGATGATGTCCGGAAGATCGTTTGCCGCAGCTTGCGGAGCCAGCTTCTTCCAGTAGTCGTCGAAGTTTGCGTATTCCGGCTCGATTTTCACATGCGGATATTTCTGTTGATACATCTCGATGACTTGCAGCGTATAGTCGTGGCGCGGCTGCGAACCCCACCAGGCCATCCGGAGCGTGACCGGTTCCGGATCTTTCGCGCCGCTGTCCGACTTGCCGGCCGAATTTCCCGGCGCATTGCCGGACGATCCGCCTTCCGAAGATTGCGCGTTGCCTCCGTTTCCGCCGCTTCCCCCGTCATTTCCGCCGCCCCCGCCGCATGCGGCGAGCGCCAGCGTGAGCAGGACGGTGAGCAGCAACATCCATCCGCGTCTCATGTTCTTTGCATCCCCTCTCGACTCGGTTATGGTGACTGCATTTTCATTATGGGATAAGGATGAACGGGCCCGGAATGCAAATTTCCGTGTGGAATGTTCAAAAATCAGAGACGCGGACAACCGCCCTCATGCCGTTCATACCGAACGCTTGTATTCGGAAGGCGTGAAGCCGGTGTGGCGCTTGAACACCTGGCTGAAATATTGCGGGTTGTCCCCGAACCCGATCCGGTCGGCGATCTCGTACACTTTCACGTCGTCGGTTTCCTTGATCATCTCGATCGCCTTCTCGATGCGGAGGCGGGTGACGTAATGGGAGAACTTCTCCCCCGTCGCCTGGCGAAACAGTTTGCCGAGATAGTCGGGATTCATGAACAGCACTTCGCGGGCCGCCCAGTGCAGCGACAGCTGCGGATTGCCGAGATGTTCGCGCACGCAGGCCTCCAGCTTCGCGACGATCTCGGAGTGGCGGGTGCGGTGCCGCTCGTAATTCGTCTCGCACACTTCACGGACCGCCTGTGCGATATGGTCGGTCATGCCCTGCAGCGTATCGAGCCGGTCGAACGCTTCGATCGCCTTCATGCGGCGGTCGAGCTCAGCGGGATCGCCCTGCCGCATGCAGCCGATGTAGAGCGGGATGAGGAGCGACTTCGCCACCGCGGCGGCGGGCCGCATCTTCGTCAGCGCTTCGAAGAAATCGCCGAGCCTCCGCCGAGCCTCTTCCCAATGGCCGGACTTCACCAGCAGCCACAGCCGCTCCTCGTCGATCGCCGGCGGTTCGACTTCCGGCCCGGACGCCGCCAGCTCTTGCTTCGTGATGAGACCGCCTTCGCCCAGATAGAACCGGTACGCGAGACACTCCTGCGCCTCGCGATACAGGCGGCGCGCCTCGGCCGCTTCGCCGGGCTCGCTGAGCGCGGCCGTCGCCTCCCGCCGGTAGAAGCGGGCGAATGTCTTGAGCACGGTGTCGACGCCGGCGGCCAGAAGATCCGGCTCCGCCTCGCCGCTGACGAGCAGAATCACCTGCCGGCCGTCCGCCGTGCCGAGCAGCACGAGACTGCCGAGCAGCTCTTCTGCCATGTTCTTCAGCGCGAACAGCAGCTCGAATTCGGGCCCGCCTTCCGGCTCGAAGACGAGCAGCCGCACCCGGCCGCCGCCTTCCGGCAGCCCGGCCAGCCGCACGATGCGCTCCCAGTCGGATCGGCCGTACGTTTTGTTCGTGACCAGCTCCTGCAGCATCCGCTCGCGCGCGTGCGGCAGCACCTGCGCGAGCCGCTCCTCGGTCTGGCGGATGAACGCCTCCCGGCTGAGCCGTCTGTCAAGCTCGGCCACGGTCGACTTCAGCGCCTCTTCGATCGCCCGTTCGTTGCACGGCTTCGTCAGATAGTGCTTCACGCCGTAACGCATCGCCGTGCGCGCGTACTCGAAGTCGCCGAAGCCGGACAGCATGATGAACTCGACGTCCGGCTGCGTCTCCTTCACCGCCTCGACCAGCTGCAGCCCGTCCATGCCGGGCATCCGGATGTCGGTGATGATGATGTCCGGCTTCTCCCGCTCCGCCAGCGCCTTCGCGTCCAGCCCGTTGCGGGCCGTTCCGATCAGCCTCGCGCCGCAGGCTTCCCAGTCCATGATGGCGGAGATCCCTTCGAGAATAATGCGTTCGTCATCGACCAGCAGCACGCGGTACATGTTGGTTTCCGCCTCCTTCCCTTATCGGCAGACGCAGTCTGACCCGCGTCCCTTCCCCGCGCCGGCTCGCGATGTCGAGGCCGTACCCCTCGCCGAACAGGAGCCGGATCCGTTCGTCGATGTTGCGAAGCCCGACGCCCGAACCCTTCGGCTTGACTTCGCCCGACTTGAGGCGCATCAGAATCGACTCGTCCATGCCCGGCCCGTTGTCGCTCACCGTCAGCTCGATCAGGCCGTCTTTCTCTTCCGCCGTAATCGCGATGACGCAGGTGTCCGTCATTTTCTCGAGCGCGTAATTGACGGCGTTTTCGACGAGCGGCTGCAGCGACAGCTTCGGGATGAGCACCGGCATGAGCACATCCGGCACATCCAGCCGGAAATCCAGCCGCTCCTCGAATCGGATGCGCTGGATGTTGATGTAGTGCAGCACGATCCCCAGCTCCTGCGACAGCGGAATGAGCGGCTCCTTCAGGCTGATCGAGCTGCGCAGCAGGAAGCCGAGCGACTCCACCATGCTGGAGATATGCGGCTGGCGGGCCATTTTCGCCGACCAGTTGATCGTCTCCAGCGTGTTGTAGAGGAAGTGCGGATTGATCTGCGCCTGCAGCGCCTTGAATTCGGATTCCTTCACGGCAAGCTGCCTCGCGTAGCCTTCGCGGACAAGCTCGTCGATCCGCTGCAGCATGATGCGGAAGTTGCGGTGGAGCTGCCCGGTCTCGTCCATCGGCATGTCCCGCTGGTCCTCGTCGTCTTCGTAGGCGAAATTGCCCATCTGCACCCGCTTCATCTTCGCGCTCAGTTTCTCGATCGGACCGGTGATGCCGCGGGCGAACCGGAAGGCGAAGAAGACGGTGAGCAGGAACAGCAGCAAGTAGGCCAGCAGCGTCCAGTTCTTCACGTCGGCCAGCCGATGGAAAATGTCGTCGTACGGAATCAGCGTCACGTATGTCCATTCGGTGTAGGCGGAAGGCAGCTGGGTCAGAAAATAGCGGCGGCCGCCGAGCTCGATAATGTCATAGCCGTTCGACGCCGCGGCGGCGTATGCGCGCAGCAGCCGCTCTTCGCCTTCAAAACCCGCCGGTCCGAAGATCATCCGCTCCTTGCCGTAGATGAGGAGCGCCGCCTTGGCCGGCAGCGAGGCGCCTGCCACATCGGCGGTCAGCCGGTGCATGTCGATCCGGATCGCCAGAACGCCGAGACTTTCCAGGCTGAGCTGCTCGTACGAGCGGATGAGCCGGGCGGCGGCCAGCGCGCCGTCTTCCTCATCCGGTTCAATCCACGTGTTGCCGCCCTGTGTGAGCGAGGTCTCCCTCTCCAGCAGCCGGATCCGGCCAGCCGTATAGGATACGGGCGCCTTGCCCACCGAATATTCCCCGCCGTGCGCGTCGATCAGCTGCACCGAGCGGACGTGGTTGTCCAGCCCGCCCAGCAGGACGATCCGCTCCCGGATCTGGTACGACGCCAGGTAGCGGTCGTAATCGCTGCCGGCATCCTTGATCTTCCTGAGCTGTTCCTGGATGACTTCGTCGATCGCCATCCGGTACGACTGCTGCTGCACCTTGCGCAGCTCGTTCTCGATCGCCGCCGCCGTCTGGTTCAATGCGGCGGAGGACTGCTCGTAGATCTCGCGGTCGTAAACCTCGAACGCGTACTGCTGGACGACGACGATCAGAATGCCGAACGTCGCGATGACCGCGGAGATGAGCACAAGCAGCTTGTATTTGATGCGCAGGTTGCGGTAAAGCGTTTTCAAATCCGCCAATGCCATGCCGCCTCCTTGGGTCCGGGCGCGTTTGCCGTCATTGTAGCAGAAACCATTGTAACAGAAAAAAGCAAGATCACACAGCAATTACATATTTGCTCCATCGAAAGGCCAACACTAAAGTGACAGGCATCGCGGGAACTGGAGGGAATGGCATGACGACGCAGACGGATGGGAAGACGGAACTCTCGACCCGGCTTTCGGCCAATCTGGACCGGATCAAGCGGGACTTCGCCTACCCGTCCAACGAGGCGCTCATCATCCGCAATCTGGTTGTCGCGTCGTTGAAATGCGATGCCGCCGTGCTGTATCTGGAAGGCACGGCGGATGTCAACGAGATCGAAAAACGGATCATCGAGCCGCTCATCGAACGGACGAACACCTCCTTCAAGAACGGCAATCCGCTCGACGCCGTGCGGCTGGAGATCGTCACGCACCGCACCGGCAAGACGGCATGCACCTTCGATGCGATCAACGAAGGATTGCTGAACGGATGGACGATCGTCCTGGTCGAAGGCGTAAACCAGGCCCTGAAGTTCGAAACGCGCGGTTTCGAAACGCGCCAGGTGTCGGAGCCGATCGTCGAACACGTCATCCGCGGGCCGAAAGAAGCGTTCACCGAATCGGCGGCCATCAACCGTTCGCTCGTCCGCAAATATTTGCGGGACCGCCATCTGGTTGCGGAGACGCTCACCGTCGGCGACCGTTCGGTGAGCGAAGTGACGATCATGTATGTGAAGGATCTGGCGGACCCGAACATCGTGGATTCCATCAAACAGCGTATCCGGGCGGTCCGGACGGACGCCGTCCTGACCCTGCCGATGCTTGAACAATATCTCGACGATCATCCGTATTCGCTCGTGCCGAGTTCGCTCAACACGGAGCGTCCGGACCGGGCGTCCGCTTTCCTGCTTGAAGGCCATGTCATTCTGCTCATGGAGAACTCGCCGGCGGCCCTGGTTTTGCCGATCACAATCTGGTCCTTGTTGCACTCGGCGGAAGATCATTACATGCGCTGGGCGTACAGCAACTTCATGCGCATCATCCGGCTTTTGGCCCTGTTCGTCGCCGTCATGACGCCGTCCGTGTATATCGCGGTCGCGACGTTCCATGAAGAAATGATTCCGACCGACCTGCTCCTCGCCATCGCGGCGACAAGAGAAAAAGTCCCGTTCCCCGCCCTGCTCGAAGTGCTGCTGATGGAATTCGCGTTCGAACTGGTGCGGGAAGCGGCGATTCGCGTGCCGACCGTCATCGGTCCGACGATCGGCATCGTCGGCGCTCTCATTCTCGGCCAAGCCGCCGTCGAGGCGAACATCATCAGCCCGATTCTTGTCGTCATCGTGGCGATGACCGGCATTTCATCGTTCACCATACCGGAGCCCAGCCTGAACTTCGCTGTCCGGATCACGCGTTTCATTCTGCTCTTCGTGGGCTCGTTTCTGGGCTTTTTCGGCATTGCGCTCGTCATCGCCTGTTTGCTGGCCTATCTGACCACGTACTCCAGCTATGGCGTGCCGTTTCTGTCGCCGCTGACGCCGCATTACCGTTCGTCGGCCGACATGATTCTGCGGATGCCGGTGCACAAGGAGCGGATGCGCCCGCTTAATCTCAATCCGCAGGATTCCGTGCGGAGACCGGAGAGGATCAAGAAACGATGAACACATCCATGCAAGAGAAAGTCGGCGGCCGCGAATTTACGTCCATCTTCCTGATCGCGGTCGGGATGAAGCTGTCGGACATCACGACGACGATTCTGTTCGAATCGGGACAGACGGCCGGATGGATGATTCCGCTGCTCTCCCTTGCTTTCATGCTGGTCGCATACGTCGTGCTCATGTCCGTGCTGAAACGCCGGGCCGGACAAGGCCTGCCGGAGATCGTGTTCACCGTCGGCGGCAAGTTCGGCGGGGGGCTGATCTGTCTCCTGCTGTTCGCCGCCGCCCTGCTCATGACGGCGGTGACCAGCCGGGGATATGTTGACATCATCAATGTCATGGTCTACCAACAGTCACCGCTCTACGCGCTGTACCTCATGCTGATGGCGGCGGCATTCTACGTTGCATCCCGCGGGTTCGCGGCGATCGCGAGAATCTCCTGGGTGCTGATTTTCCTGATTGAAGGGGCGATCTTCCTGCTGATCGCCATCATGTGGCAGGACATTGACTGGATGCGCCTTTATCCGTGGGCGGGACCGGGCGTGTTGGCAATCGTGCGAACCGGATTCATGCACAGTGCGATGTTCGGCGAGATCATTCTGGCCACCGCGCTTGTGCCGCAGGTCACGACGTTCAAGGCGTTCCGGATCGGATCGGCCGTCGGGTTCATCGTCTCCAGTCTGAAAATTTCATTCCTGATGGCCGTCTACCTCTCCGTGTTCGATTATCCGGAGATCATCCATATCGCCTATCCATTCCAACAGCTCACGAAGAACACGTCGTTCGGCAGGGTGTTCACGCACGCGGAATCCTTCTTTATCGGCTTCTGGCTCATCATCTCCGTGATCTATTTCGCGTTCTATATCTACCTGCTCGCCTATCTGTTCGGTCATGCGCTGCGCACGGACCGGTACCAGAAGCTGCTTCTGCCGATGGCCGGGCTTGTCGTCTTCATCGGGCTGATTCCCGGCAATACCGAGCAAGTCCGGAGCTACTGGGAACTGCTCATCAGTTACAGCACGGTTCTGTACGGCGCGCTGCCGTTCGTCATCTGGCTGCTGGATTGGAACTGGAGGAGACGTCATGCGAAAACTTAAGCTTGCGTTGATTCTGCCGCTGCTTTTCACCGCCGGATGCTGGGATCATCTCGAACTCGAAGAACAGGCGTTCGTCGTCGTCGTCGGGCTTGACAAAGGGCCGAAAAACACGGTCGAGGTGACGTTCCAGATCGCGAACCCGCAGAAAGGCTCCAGCGATATCGGCACGGCCGAAAACGAGCCGCCCAGCGACACGGTCCGCTTCACGTCGCCGGATGTCCTGTCCGCGAAGGATTTGGCCAATACCGTCGTCACCCGGACGATCAGCTTCGCGCATCTGAAGACGATGGTCGTCCACGAGGCGCTCGCGCGTGACGAAGCGTTCCCCCATATCGCGGGCGCCGCGATCCGCGATCCGGAGCTGCGCCGCGAAGTGGCGCTGATCGTGAGCCGGGAGAAGGCGTACGACTTCATCCAGAAGAACCGCCCGCGGCTGGAGACGCGTCCGCACAAATATTTCGAGCTGATGCAGCAGCGCTGGCAGGAGACGGGATATGTACCGTTCTCGACGCTCAACCAATATTTGCAGCAGCAGGTGGTCGACTCGATGTTTCTCGCCATTTATGCGACGGCCGATTCGAAAGATTATCGCGTCTCGCGGCATGAAGACAATTATCTGGCCGGCCAGGTGCCGAAACGTTCGGGCGACACGGTCCAGATGATGGGGGCGGCCGTCTTTCAGAACGGCTGCATGATCGGCACGCTGACCGGGCAGCAGATGCGCTGGGCGCAGTTGCTGCGCCACAAATCGAGCATCAGTTCGTTCATCACGTCGTTCACCGACCCTTTGGATGATCGGGCGATGGTCACCGTGCGGCTGTTCAAGAACGGGAGGACGAAGATCCAACTGAATCTCGCCAAAGAAAAGCCGGACATCCGCGTCACGATGCCGCTGCGCGCCCAGATTCTCTCGTTCACCAGTCTGCAGCCGTACGCGACGGATACGGAGAAGCAGATGCTGCTTGAACGGCATCTGAAGGAAGAAATCGAGAAAGAGGTGCTTGGCGTGATCCGGCTGTCCCAGCGCAAATTCCAGGGGGATCCGTTCGAATGGGAATTGATCGCGCGGAAACATTTCAGGACGATGCCGGCCTTTCAGTCTTACGGATGGTCCAGACATTTCAAGAAAGCGAACGCGGAAGTGAACGTCGATCTGCGGATCGAAAACTTCGGCAAGCAGCGGACGCCGTACAGTGAAAAGGTCAATGGGAAGAGTGATTGAACTTGAGAATCCTGATGTTCCTCATCGCGCTCGGCCTGACCGGCTATACGCTCGTGCAGGCCTGGCGGAGCTGGCGCGGCGGCAATGCGGCAGCCGGACTCGGCATCGCGCTGCTGTCCGGCTGCTTCCTGCCGCTCGCCATCTACCTGATGCTTCGCGACTGAACCGCGCTGCCGCATTACCCGTTCTCCGCGCCGCCCAACCGCCGGGCGACCGCTTCCGTGAGCAGATACGCGATGGTGGATTCGGCGCCGCGGTTCGCGTTCGGCCCGTCGGGCGTGAGCCCGTCGCAGCAAGAGCCGTCCGCGGGGTCGGCGATCGCCGCGCCGCAGTCGTTCCGGCCGTGGAACCACGCCCGGCATGCGAGCGCGGTCTCCCGGTACTCCCGTTCCCCCGTCACCCGGTATCCGGCTTCGGCGGCCAGCGCGAGCTTGAACGCTTCAATCGGCTGTTGATCCCATCGGGCCGTGCCTTCCCTCGTTCCCCATCCCCGGTTGCCGATCGGACGGATCGCCCCTGACGGCGCAGCCATCCGCTCGGCCAGGAAGCGGAACGTGTCGCGGGCGGCGGCCAGCGCATCGCTCCAGCCGAATGCGGCATGGGCTTCGAACAGCGCCCACGGCAGCAGCCCGTTGCTGTACGTCATGACCGGCTCGAACCAGCGCCATCCCGGCCCCGCCTCGCGGCGGTATTTGTCCAGAAGCCGGCTCTTCAGTTCGGCGGCCAGCGAGCGCACCCGCTCTCCGGAGAACGGCAGGACCGCATCGTCCTGCCCGCCGGAAGCGCCGCCGCTGCGCTCCAGCAAGGCGCAGGCCGCAAGCGCATAGGCCCAGCCGCGCGGAGAAATCATCGTGCGGGCCGCGGGAAACGCATGCGCCAGCAGATCGGGCACCGCCGGCGCGAGCCGATTGCCGAACGGAACAGAGATCGTCCGGGCGAGCGCCCAGATCGTCCGTCCGAGGCAATCGTCCGATGGATATTCCGATTCGGGCCGGCGCTCGTAATCATAATTGTTGTGGAACCGGCCGTCCGGCTTGCGGGCCCAGTACAGGAATCCGGCGTATCGTTCCGCCAGTTCCGGCAGCCCTTCCGCTTCGGCCAGCTCGGCATCCAGATCGATCCACTCGATGCACGCCCACAGCGCCCGCGCGTTGTCGTCCGTCGTATAGCCTTCCGCACGCCGCGGAATTCGCCCGATGGCATGTTCCAGAAGACCGGTGTCGTCGGTGAGCCGGTGCAGATGCCGGAATCGGATCTGCTGTGTCGGCTTCTCCGTCGTCAGATTCGCCGTCATGGGTCAACCCTCCGCCGTCGAGGCCGTCACGTCCGCGACGCGGCTCTCGCGCCGGAACAGTTCCAGATGCGCGCGTCCGACGACCGGCCAGTGCATCTCCGCGCCGATCCGGGCGATCCGCCGTTCGATCCGTTCGAGGGTTTCGGCCGAACCGAGCAGCTCCGCCAGCGCTTCGGCCCAGGCGTCGGCATCGGAAGCCGGCACGAGGAGCTCCGGGCAATCCGCCAGCAGATCCCGCGCATAGACATACGGCGTGCTCAGCACCGGCCGGCCGAGTCCGACGGCGTAAGCCAGCGTGCCGGAGGTGATCTGCTGCATACCCGGATACGGGGTGACGTACACGTCGCAGGCAGTCAGAATTTCGGCCAGTTCGTTCTCATCCATGTAACGGTCGATCATGAGCAGATGGCGTTCGACACCGAGTTCGGCGGCAAGGGCGCGCAGCTCGCCGCGATAGGATTCGCCTTCAAGTTTCAGCACTTCCGGGTGCGTCTGCCCGACGATGGCATACAGCACGTCGGGCGCGCGGCCGGCGAGCTTCGGCAGCGCCCGGATGACGGTTTCGAGCCCCTTGCCTCTGCCCAGGAGGCCGAAGCTCATGACGACTTTGCGGTCGTTCCAGCCGAGCCGTTCCCTGAGCTTGCGGCGGGCGTCCCGAGGAGGCTGCGGCGTGCCGTGCGGAATATATGTTATGCGTTCGCGGGGCACGCCGAACGCTTCGGCGACGTAGCGGACGGCCGTTCGGGTCATGACGATGATCCGGTCGCTCAATTCCGCGATGCGCTGTTGCACGGCGCGGTACGGTTCTTCAGGCCGTTCGAACACGGTGTGGAACGTCGTGACGACCGGGATGTCCATTCGCTTCAGCGATTCCAGCAAGTCCAGCACGTACTCGCCGGCTTCGCCGCCGAAGATCCCGAATTCATGCTGAAGCGAGACGAGATCGGCGCCGAACGCTCGGATCCGCTCCGCCGCCCGGCGGTATTCGGACCGTTCGTCTTTCGGCAGCGGGTGGACGCCTCTCCCGTATGTATGCTCATCCGGGATGTTCGTGAGGGCGATCACGAGGTCGCTTCCCTTTCCTCCGGAAGCCGCGTTCACGGCTTGCCGGAGATGATGGGTGTAGGTCGCGATGCCGCATCGTCTCGGTACATAGGTGCCAATATAAGCGATCCTCGTCATATCATCTCGGCCTCCGGAATGACGTTTACGACGGCTTCATGCAGCAGGTGCCGCGGGTCGATCTTGAGCCCGCTGCCGACAATGCAGCGGTTCAGCTGCGCCGCTTCGGCCGCCGTGCAGCGGTCCCACAGGATGGAATGGGTAACCCGTGCGCCGCGTCCGATGACGCAGTCGTCGCCGATCACGGCATAGGGTCCGACGACGGCGCGCTCGCCGATCGTTACCCGGCTGCCGACGAGCACCGGCGGCACGAGCATCGCGCCCTGTGCGATTTCGGTATCTTCGCCGATCCGGATGCCGCGCCCGAGCTCTCTGCCCGGAAGTTCGAGCTCAAGCTTTCCGTCGAGCAGATCCCAGTGGATGCGGCGGTACCGATCGCTGGTGCCCATGTCCATCCAGTATCCGCTGACATCGGCCCCCTGCACGCGATGGCCGGCCGCGATGAGCGACGGGAACGTTTCACGCTCGATCGACACTTCACGCCCCGCGGGAATGGCTTGCAGGACATCGCGCTCCATGATGTAGATGCCGGCATTGATCCGGTTCGACGGCGCCTCGCCCCGCGGAGGCTTCTCCACGAAGCGGACGATCCGCCCGTCTGCCGACTGTTCGACGACGCCGAACTGCGACGGGTCCGCCACTTCGACCAGGCCGATCGTCACCATCGCGCCGCTTCGCTCATGCGTTTCGACCAGCGCACGGATGTCCGCACGGTGCACGATGTCGGCATTGATGACGACGAAGCGGCTGCCGAGCAGCGCTTCGGCATTTTTCACGGCGCCGGCCGTTCCGAGCGGCACCGGTTCGTGCGTATAGCGGATGTCGACGCCAAGCTTTCGGCCGTCGCCGAAATAATCGATGATCCGTTCCGGATAATGCTTGACGGCGATCACAATTTCGCGGATTCCCTGTTCCTTGAGTCCGGCAATCAGATGTTCGAGCCAGGGCCGATTGCCGATCGGTGCCATCGGTTTCGGAAGCCGCTCGGTGAGCGGTCTCATGCGTGTACCGAAACCTCCAGCGAGCAACAATGCCTTCATACTTCCAATCCCTCCCGACACGCTTGGAATTTTTGGGGAAAAAAGAAGAACGCCCGCTGATCCAAATGTTTTCCCGCGGCTGACAGCCCGACGATACGAGCATCCCGGGAAGAAACGGTTCAGATTAGGGAACGTTCATGGAATGAGTGTTGTTAGCACTCGATCGCATTGACTGCTAATATCAGGGTAAAACACGTGTTGCAATCCGATCAAGCGGGATATGCGCCCGGTATGGCGATTTCTGGCTGCTGACAGGGGGAATATCTCCTTTTTTCTTCCATTCTCTCAAGAAAAGACCGCTATCCTCCCGGTGGCAAGAATCCGTTTTCATTTTTCATCTGGCATGCGCAAATGACGGATGGTATAATGGGTCGGTTTGGTTTTTCGACAAAAACTTCAAGACTGGAGGACACTTATGCAACCTGCCTTGCAAGTCCATGAACGGCCCGGTTTCGGACCGGGAATTCTGCTCAGCCTGCAGCATCTGTTCGCCATGTTCGGCTCCACCGTGCTCGTGCCGATCATCTTCGGCGTCGACCCCGCGACGGTGCTGTTGATGAACGGGATCGGCACGCTGCTCTACCTGCTGATCTGCAAGGTGCGGATACCGGCCTACCTCGGGTCCAGCTTCGCCTTTATTTCGCCCGTAACGTTCCTCTTGTTCGAGCGAGGCGCCGGCTACGCCGAAGTGCTCGGCGGATTTGTCGTCGTCGGCGCGATCTTCACGGCGGTGGCGCTGATCATCGGACGCATCGGCACGAAATGGCTGGATGTCGTGTTCCCCCCGGCCGCCATGGGCGCGATCGTCGCGGTCATCGGGCTTGAGCTGATCCCGGTCGCCGCGCGCATGGCCGAATGGATCGCGCCGGACGGAGCGGATGCGTCATGGTCGCCCGATCCGAAGAAGATGCTCGTCTCCGTCGTCACGCTGCTTGTCATTCTGCTCGGATCCGTGCTGTTCAAAGGTTTCCTGCGGATCATCCCGATTCTTGTCGGCTTCATCGTCGGCTATCTGGTCGCCTGGTCGCAGGGACTTGTCGAGTTCGACAAAGTCAGCCAGGCGTCGGCGTTCGCCATCCCCGAGTTCACGACGCCGCGCTTCGAATGGTCGGTCATCCTGATCATCGCGCCCGCGGCGCTGGTCGTCATCGCCGAGCATATCGGCCACCTCATCGTGACGGGCAACATGGTCGGCAAGGATCTGTCCCGGGATCCGGGTCTGCACCGCTCGCTGCTCGGCAACGGCTTGTCGACGATGCTGTCCGGCTTCGTCGGATCGACGCCGAACACGACCTACGGCGAGAACATCGGCGTCATGGCGATCACGCGCGTCTATTCCGTCTGGGTGATCGGCGGCGCGGCCGTCATCGCCATCGTCATTTCGTTCTTCGGCAAGCTGTCGGCGCTGATCGCCTCGATTCCCGAAGCCGTCATCGGCGGCGCTTCCCTCATGCTGTTCGGCGTCATCGCGTCCGCCGGCATCCGGATGCTGGTGGAGACGAAAGTCAACTACGCCAAGCCGTCGAACATCGTGCTGACGACCGTCGTCCTCGTCCTCGGCATCAGCGGCGCGACGTTCAAATGGGGCCATCTCGAGCTGAAGGGCATGGCGCTCGCGACGGTCGCCGCCATTCTGCTGTCGCTCCTGTTCAAGGCGTTCGAATTGATCGGCTGGCTCAAGGAAGACAAGGCGGATTCCCATTAAAAAATGAAACAGGCATGCGGCCGTTGGAAACGGCTGCGTGCCTGTCCTTTTTTATTCGCTGAGGATGGCCTCGATCCGGTCGAGCGCTTCCTGCGGGAGCACGACGCCCGACGCCTTCGCGTTCTCTTCGAGCTGCGACGGCTTCGTCGCGCCGACCAGCGCGCTGGCGACGATGTCCTGGCGCAGCACCCAGGCGAGCGCAAGCGTGCCGAGCGACAGGCCGAGCTCCTTCGCCACCGCGTCAAGCTGGTCGACCTTCCGCAGATGCGATTCCGTCAGGAAGTTTTTGATCCACATGTTCGTCTTCGGATCGGCGGCGCGGCTGTCCTTCGGCAGTTCGCTGCCGAGCCGGTATTTGCCCGTCAGCACGCCTTGCGCAAGCGGCGAATAGACGACCTGCGCCACGCCGTACTTCCCGCTGACCGGAATGACCTCCGCCTCGATTTTCCGGTAGAACATGCTGTATTGCGGCTGGTTGACGACGATCCGGTCAAGCAGATACTTGTCCGCGATCCGCATCGCTTCCTCGATCTGCGCCGCCGACCATTCGCTGACGCCGGCATAGAGCACTTTGCCCTGGCGGATCAGGTCGTCGATCGTGCGCAGCGTCTCTTCGACCGGCGTTTCCGGATCGTAGCGGTGGCAGTACAGGATGTCGACGTAATCCTGTTTCAGCCGCTTCAGGCTGGCGTGAACCTGCTCGAACACATGCTTGCGGGACAGCCCGCGGTCATTCGGCCCGTCGCCCATCGGGAAGAACGCCTTCGTCGCAAGCACGTACGATTCGCGCGGGTACCGCGGCAGAATGTTGCCCAGGAGCTTCTCCGCTTCGCCCCGTTCGTAGACGTTCGCCGTGTCGATGAAGTTGATGCCGAGCTCGAACGCTTTTTCAATCAGCTGTTCGCCGATGTTGCCGTCGACCGTATGGCCGTATGTCATCCAGCTGCCGAAGCTGATTTCGCTCACCTTCAGCCCCGATCTGCCCAATTTCCGGTATTTCATCTTGCCGCACCCCTCTGCTCTGCCATGAATTCATGTAAACACGCGTTCATATTACCACATCCCGATAAAGCTGTCCAACTTCCCCCGTCATTGCGGAAATCCGGCATTACCGCCTGTCGGTCACACCGCTTTGCTCAATTTGCGATGATCGCGCTTCATGATCGACACGACGAGGGACGCCCATTTCGGGTTGGCGGGACAATATTTCTTCCCCACTTTCTCGATCGTCGAATAGCCTTTGGCGATGTAGCTTTTCGCGATGAGCGATCCGAATTTGTAGACGCTGTCGCTCTTCGTTTCGAAGCTGTACGCTTTCTTGCTGCTTCCGCCGGTCGCGTTCAGCCCGAA
Source organism: Thermobacillus sp. (assembly GCF_003390775.1). Classification (NCBI taxonomy): domain Bacteria; kingdom Bacillati; phylum Bacillota; class Bacilli; order Caryophanales; family Paenibacillaceae; genus Thermobacillus; species Thermobacillus sp. The sequence goes on from NZ_QEWA01000033.1 coordinate 27,217, forward strand.
CAGGTTGTTCTTCTCGCGCGCCAGCTTGCTCTTCCCGTTGCCGCTTTCCAGCTTCATGACGGCGATCGTGAACAGGGCGTTGATGCCGTGTTCGATTTCGATTTCAAGGATCGCTTTTTCCAGTCCGTGCCCTTCAAGCGCCGTTCCTTCCAGCAGTTTCGCGATGTCTTGCTCCGTCATGCCGGAGGAAGACTTCACTTTTTTGGTCAGCGGCGCGGGACCGGCGCTGTCGTCGGACGGTTCGGGCTTGTAGATCGCATGCTCGGCGCGGACGGACGGCGATGCCGACGCGATGGCCACTTCGCGGGCGGCGTTCTTCACCTGCTCGGGCTCCGGGTCGGCAGGCTCCGCATACGCGCCGTGGATGTAGGTGCCGTCTTCGAGCGCCAGCCAACCGTTCTCCGTCTTGCCGACGACCTTCACCCGGTCGCCTTGTTTGAGCAGATCCCGGATCGGCGAATGTTTGTCGGGCTCGGCGCGCACGTTCAAATAATACGCGGTCACGACGTACGAAACCGGCTGATCTTGCGGGGGGTCGGACGGCTGCGGGATTTGCGGCGATGGCGCGGACTCCGGCTCCGTGAAAGATTCCGGCGTCCGGCCGGAATCCGTTTCTGCCGCGATCTCCGGTTGGGGCGAAGGTTTCGGATCGTGTGAAGCTGCCGTATCATGAAGGGCTGTGGTTTCATTATCGCGCACGGCGGAAGAAGGTGCCGGGGCGACGGCTTGTGGCGAAGCGTCAAGCCATCCATATTGCACAACCGGTCCACTGACCGGCGGAACGGGCAACGTTTCATGCACGGCGCCCTGGAGTTCCCGGGCAAACGCCCGCGATTGGTACGCGGCGCCGTTACCCGCACCGGGAGCGTCGGGCCAGGCGGCGGTCACGCCCAATGCGGCGACAAGCGCTATCCATACGATTCGGAACAAACGGCCGGCTGCGGCTGACATTCCCATCACCTCTCGGTCCGAATTGCGGCCGCTTCGGCGGATGGCCGGGCGGCCGTCAGGCCTTGACCATGATGTTCGATGTCCAAATGCACTTCCCATTGTATCCGTTGTCCGCCGAGAAGCTTGTCATAACGCCGCGCGCCGTTTCGGTGAACCTTTGTCGAAATGAAATGGACCGCCGCGCATGGGCGGCGGTCCCGCTTTCCGGTCTGTCTAACATTGGCCGACCGTCGTGCCGAATGAAGCGGTATTCATGTGAAACGCCGTTCATTTGACGCCGCTGTATACGAACGCCCGGATGATCTGGCGCTGCGCCGCGAAGAACGCGAGCAGCACCGGGACGGCCAGCATGACGTTGGCGGCCATCAGCACGTTCCAGGTCGCCGTCCCTTCCGTCTCGCGGATCTTCGCGATGCCGAGCGGCAGCGTGCGCGCCGATTCGTTCGTCGTCATGACGAGCGGCCAGAAATAATCGTTCCAGTGCGTAATGAAGCTGAACAGCGCGAAGGTGACGAGCACGGGTCTGGCGAGCGGCGCCATGATGCGCAGCATGATCTTCCATTCCGGCGCGTTGTCCAGACGGGCCGCCTCGATCAGTTCCTCGGCCGTCTGCATGAACGATTGGCGCAGCAGGAAAATGCCGAAGGCGCTGGAGGCGAAAGGCAGAATGAGCGCCAGATGCGTATTGAGCAGCTTCCAGTCGCTCAGCATCAGGTACACCGGCAGGAAGATGAGCTGCGCCGGGATCATGAGCGTCGCCATGACGAGCCCGAACAGCAGCCCCTTGCCCGGGAACCGGAACCGGGCGAAGGCGTAGGCGGCCGGAATGATCGTCAGCATCTGCAGGATCAGGATGCCGACAGAGACGATGAAGCTGTTCAACAGATAAGTGAGAAACGGGCCCGAGTTCCATGCAACGGCGTAGTTGCTCCAGACCGGCTCGGCCGGAATCCATTCCGGAGGGAAGATCATCGTCTCGGGCAGCGTCTTCAGCGAAGTCGAGAGCATCCAGGCGAACGGCAGCGCGAAGGCGCAGACGAGCAGCAGCATGCAGGCCCGGTTTGCCGCGAACAGCATCGCTTCCAGGACGGCGCGGATGCGGCGTGCGGCGAGCGGCCGCCGCACGCCGGCCGCCTGGCCGATGGCCGATCTTCTTCCGGCGTCATTCATGGACATGCGGATTCCCCTCCCGGCGTTAGCGGTAATGGACGCGGCGCGACAGCAAACGGAAATAGATCAACGTCAGCGTGCCGACGATGATGAGCAGGATGACGCCCGCCGCCGAAGCGTATCCGATCTTGAAGAACCGGAATCCGTATTCGTAAATGTAGTAAACCAGCGTGTTCGTCGAATTGATCGGTCCTCCCTGCGTCATGATCGCGATCGTCTCGAACACCTGGAACGAGCCGATCAGGTTGATGATGACGAGGAAAAACAGCGTCGGCGACAGCATCGGCAGGATGAGACGCCGGAACGTCGTCCAAGGCTTCGACCGGTCGAGCGCCGCCGCTTCGAGCAGCTCCGGCGGGATGCTCTGCAGGCCGGCGATGAAGACGAGCGTATTGTAACCGAGGCTCTTCCATACCGCGACGATGACGAGCGACACCAGCGCCGTGCCGGGATCGTTCAGCCACTTGAGCGGACTGATGCCGAACAGGTGGAGCAGGCCGTTCAGCAACCCGTATTCGGGGTCCATCAGCCAGCTCCACAGGAGCGAGATCGAGACGAGCGAGATAATGTGCGGCGAGAAGATCGCGCCCTGCACGAAGGCGTGAAACGCGCTTTTCCGGTTCAACCAGATCGCGAGCGGCAGCGCGGTGCCGGTCGCCAGCAGCACCGTCATGACCGTGTAGAGCGCCGAATTCCGCAGCACCTGGAGGAAGGTGTCGTCCGCCAGCATCTCCCGGTAATTGTTCAGCCCGACGTAGGTTTTCACCGGACTGATGAAGTTCCACTCATGAAAGCTGAGATGGATCATGTATCCGATCGGATACAGATAGAACAGGGAGAACACGACGAGCGCGGGCGCGACCATCGCATAGGGGCGCAGCCGGTTCAGGATGGACGGCATGCCGTCACACCCCCGCCGCCGCTAGCTGCGGCCGGACCGCTCGCAGCCTGCGCAGCCGGTTGCCGTCCCGGTCGAAGAAGTACAACCGCTCGAAAGGCACGACGGCCAGGGCGAAGTCGCCGCCGACATACGGGTTCAGAAACGACTTCACGAAGAACGATCCGGCTTCGCAGCGCAGCTTGTACACCTGCTCGGCGCCGAGGCTTTCCCGGGTTGCGATTTGGCCTGCGATCACCAGGCCTTCCCGCGTAAGTTCCGCCGTCTCGGGCGAGAGCAAGGCGTGTTCGGGGCGAAAGCCCACGAATTCGGCGTGCCCCTCCCCTTCCGTCCGGAGGCCCGGCAGGCGGGACGCAGGCAGCACGTTCATCGGCGGCGTGCCGATGAACTGGGCGGTGAACAGGTTGTCCGGATCTTCGTAGAGCACCATCGGCGGGGCAGCTTGCATCACCTCACCCTTGTTCATCACGACGATCCGGTCGCCCATCGACATCGCTTCCACCTGGTCGTGCGTGACGTAGACGAAGGTGGTGCCCAGCCGCTTGTGCAGCTCGATCAGCTCGGTGCGCATCTGGCCGCGCAGCTTCGCGTCCAGATTCGAGAGCGGCTCGTCGAGAATGAACACCTTCGGATTTTTCACCATCGCGCGTGCGAGGGCGACGCGCTGCCGCTGTCCGCCGGACAGGCTCTGCGGCTTCTTGTCGAGGTACGGCGTCAGGCCGGCGATCTCGCAGATGTCGCGTATGAGCCGTTCGCGCTCCCGCTTGGGCACCCCGCGGTTCTTCAGGCCGAATTCAATGTTGCCGCGGACGGTCATGTTCGGATAGAGCGCGTAATTCTGGAACACCATCGCCACGTCGCGCTTGCCGGGTTCCGTGTCATTGACGAGCTCTCCGTCAATCCGGATGTCGCCGGACGTCTGCCGCTCGAGTCCGGCGATCATGCGCAGCGTCGTCGATTTGCCGCAGCCCGACGGGCCGACCAGCACCGTGAACGAGCCTTCGCGGATCGTCAGATTCAGATTCGGAATGACGGTCTCCCCTTTGAATCGCTTCACGACGTCGATCAGTTCGATGCGGGCCATGGTCTCCTCCTTGTCATTTCGCGAGCAGTTTGTCCGCTTTCGCGGCTGCTTCGTCCATCGCTTCCTGCGGCGACACTTTCGGATCGAGAATCGCTTTCTCGATGGCGTTCTTGATGAGCATCACGATCTCCGGATACGCGTTCTCCATCGGCCGCGGATTGGCGTACGCGAGCTGATCGACCGCGACTTTGTATTGCGGATATTCGGCGAAATGCGCCTTCAGCTCGTCGGTTTCGAGCGCCGACAGCCGGGTCGGCAGATAGCCGACATGCTTGTGCTGGTAGATCGTGCTTTCCGTCGTCGTCATGAATTTGATGAATTCCCACGCCGCTTCCTTCTCTTCGTCCGTCAGCTTCGACGTGATGACGAGCTGGCAGCCGCCCGTCGGGACGCCGTAGTCGCGGTTCGCCGGCATGAAGGACGTCGACATCTCGAAGCCGTTGCCTTCCGCGATCTCGATGGCGGCCGACACGCCAGCCGTCGAAGCGAAGCGCAGGGCCGAGATCTGGTTCGCCCAGTCTTTGTCCGCCGCGGCGCCCGCATCGTCGCCGACCGGAATCTTGATCAGGCCTTCTTCGGCGAGACGCTTCCAGAACGCGACCGGTTCGACGCCTTCGGGCGAGTTGAACAGCGCCTTCTTGCCGTCTTCGGACAGAATCCGGCCGCCGCTCTGGAAGACGAGCGCTTCATAGAACCAGATATCGACCGGCACGGTCATGGCGTACTTGCCTTTCTCCTTCAGCACGCGGGCATATTGCTCCAATTCCTCCCAGTTGCGCGGTCCTTCGGGATCGAGCCCGGCTTCCTTCAGCATCGTCACGTTCTTGTACATGATCGGCGTGCTGCGCATGAACGGCAGGCCGTACAGTTTGCCGTCGACATAGGCGTTGCCCATCAGCCCCGGATTGAAATCGTCGAGCTTGAGCGCTTCCGCATCCCTCTCCGCGTACGGGGTCAGTTCAAGCAGCATGCCGGAACGGGCGAACATTCCGGTCGACGCGATCTCGAGGTCGGTGACCGCGGGCGCGTTGCCCGCCGCGAACGCCGCCTGCACCTTGGCGTGCAGGTCATCGTAATTGCCCTGATGTTCGGCGATCACTTCGATCCGGTCCTGCGACTCGTTGAACCTGCGAACCAGCTCCTGCTTCGCTTCCTCGATCTTGTCGCCGAACGCGTACCAATAGCGGATGACGATCTTGTCCTTGTCGTTATCCGCGGCGCCTCCTTGGCTTTTCGCTCCGGAAGCCTGCGTACCGCCGGCGCTGCCTTCTCCGCTTCCGCCGCCGCCGCAGGCCGCGAGCACAACCGTCATCGAAACCGCCAGCAAGACGGCCATCCATCTCCGGTTCATTTCTCCACTCTCCCATCCGGGTCATCATGTCCTTCCGCTCAAATGCTCGGAGCCGGCGCGATCCCGACGCGGGCCGTCCGGTCCGCCTCACCGCCGCGGGCGTCTTCGCGGGGCGCGAAATGCGGCATGTACCGATGCAGAAACTGCGCATCCGCGATGAGCGAATCGTCATCGAGATCGACCGCGTCGATGCGGATCTCGTCCGCTTCCACCGTGACAAGCCGGAACGAAGGCACATCGAGACAGGCGGCGAGCTGCACGAACGTCCAGTTGTCTTCCCGGACGATCGACTCGGCGTGCGTATGCCCGTTGAAATAGACACCGACGCCGCGCTTCATGCCGAGGATGGCGCGGATGTCGATCTCGGGCACAATGGAGCCTTTCGGTTCCGTCGACCTCGCCGTCGTATTGTAAACCGGGTGATGCGCGAACACGAGCAGCGGCCTTGTGCCGGACGCCCGGACGACCGATTCCAGCCACGCGAGCTGCGCTTCATCAACATGGCCGCTCCAGTCCCGCCGATCCTGTTCCCGCGCCGTATCGAGGAACGCGAGCACGGCCTCGCCGGTCTCGACCGCGTGGTAGCGCTGACCGCCGTTTGCGCGCAATACGAAATCGCGCGGCATGGCGTACAGGTCGTGATTGCCGAGCACATGGACGAACCGCCTGTCCCTCCGGCGAATCAGGCCGAACACGCCTTCCAGCTCAGCCGGCGTGCCGAAATTCGTCAGGTCGCCGAGCGAGATGTGCCAGTCGGCTTCGATGTCCAGAAACTTCCCGAGCAGCGAACCGTAGAACCGGTCCCGCGCGTCGCGCCAGCCGGGGATCGACCCGTCGACGTTGTGATAATGCAGATCGCCCATCAGCACCAGTCGCATGTTTTCCTCTCCTCCCGCTTGATTGGTCATATCCGGATATGCCCTATCGTAACGGGGAAATGTCGCCGCAGCGTCAACCGGATGAGAAGATTTTGTAAAGGCGAAAAAAAACGGCCGATCGGAAGGAATCCCGATCAGCCGTCGTGTGTGTCCAGCCGTTTTCGGTTCAACGCGGCTTGATGAACATCTGGGTCCAGTAGTGGCCGTAGCTGCCGCCCGACGCGTAGCCGACGCCGATCTCGGTGTAGCTTGCGCTCAGAATGTTGCTGCGGTGACCCGGGCTGTTCATCCAGCTGTTCATGACCGCCTGTGCGGTTTTCTGGCCCGCTGCGATGTTCTCGGCGGCGGCGCTGTAGCGGATGCCGAACGCCTTCATCATATCGAACGGACTGCCGTAAGTCGGCGAATTGTGGGAGAAATATCTTCTGTCCCGCATGTCCTCGCTCTTGTAACGGGCGACGCGCGACAGTTCCCAGTTCAGCTTGAGCGGCTTCAGCCCGTTCTTGGCCCGCTGCTGGTTGACGAGCTCGACGACCTGCGCCTCAATCGACTTGACGCCGCTCAGAAGCGGCACGGTCACCTTGTCCCCGGGGTAGATCCAGTGCGGATCCTTGATCTGCGGGTTTGCGGCGATGATTTCGCTCAGGCCGACCTGATATTTCAGCGAGATGATCCACAGGGTGTCTCCCGGCTTGACCGTGTAAACGTCGGTGTCCGCGGGCTGTGCATGGACGGCGGCCGGCGCGGCGGCCAAGGCGCCAAGCGCGGTCAGGACGATGGACAGCACCGATGCGATCAGTCTTTTCATCATGGAAAAACGCTCCTTGCAGTCGCAGTTTTTCCATATGGTGCCGCAGATCGGTGCGAATTATGCTTACAAGACGAAGGCCGCTCCCCCGCGGGAACGGCCCGATTGCACGTTATATGGCGGTTCCGGTTGTTCCGGCGCCGGCCGACCGCGCAGGCTGCCGGCGCAGGGCGGGAACCCGCAGCCAGGTGCAGATGCGCCACACCCATTCAAACGGCCCCATCCGGTACCGCTTCAGCCACCAGACGCTCCAGACCGTCTGCAGGGCGAGCAGCACTGCAGACCAGAGGAGCGTGGCCCAAAGCGGCAATTCGCCCGCCTCGATCCGCAGCGCCTGCACCAGCGCCGCCGTGAGGATCGTCTGGGTCAGGTAGTTGGTGAACGCCATCCGGCCGACGGCGGCCAGCGGCCGGAACCGTTCGGCGCGTTCCCCGCCCGTAAGACGCATCAGCGTCGCGACATAGAAGACGGCCAGCGCCTTGCCGCTAAGGAACACATACAAGTAGTGCTTATCAAATTGATACACCGGATCATGCGCATAGTCCCATGCCATCGGCGCGGCGGTCAGCAGTCCGACGGCCAGCGCCGTCCATTGGACGCTGGCGATCCTGCGGGCGCTTGCGGCGCCGGGCCGGAACCAGCCGCGCCTGCCGGCATACAGGCCGAGCAGGAACAGGCCCAGCACTTCCAGACCGTAGATCGGCAGGTTCATCGCGTTTTCCGTGTACAAAAATCTGAGCCGTTCGGCCATGTCCGGCAAACCGTCTGCGAATGTCGGATCGAGGCTCCGATCGGCGGGGATGGCCAGCATCGTCAATCCGAGCAGCACGTGAATGAAGACGGCGACGCCGAGCAGCGACCACGCCCAACCCGCCACCGTCGTGTCCGTCCTGCGGATGAACGGAAGCAGGAAGAAGCCGAGCAGCGCGTAAGTAAGCAGGATATCGCCGAACCAGAGCAGGATCGCATGCGCGGCGCCGAACAACAGGAGCGCGCCGAAGCGCCGGGCGGCCGCCGGTCCGGGCGCAAGCCCGCGGCGCTGCGCCGATTGCAGAAACAGATGGAACGATACGCCGAACAGAAAAGCGAAAATCGTGTAAAATTTCGACTGCACGAACATGTCGTACAGCACCCGGATCAGCGCGTCGCTTCCTTCGAAGCCGGAGCGGAAATAGACGCCGCTCCCCGCCATTTCGGGCACGTTGACGAGACAGATGCCGAATACGGCAAAACCGCGGATGATGTCAATGAGTTCGATTCGTTCGGATGAATGGCGTTCGTTCAACGACCGGTACTCCTTCCATTGCAGCGATTCTTCGGTTGCCATATCGACATCATACATTTATTCCCATCGCTTCCGCAAGCAGTTCGTACGACCTCAGGCGGGCGTCAAAATCATGCAGCATCGTCAGCACGATCAGCTCGTCCGCCCCGTATTCCCGGCAAAACCGTTCGATATCGCGTCTCACTTTGTCCGGTCCGCCCACGATCATGCGCGTCCGGTTGGCCCGTATGCGCTCCCGATCTTCCTCGCTGTACGGATAGGCATCCGCCTCCTCGGGCGTCAAATACGGCCGCGCGAATTCGCCTTTGTCGATGAGCAGCATGCGCAGATCGACCGGCGCAGCCAGCTGCTCCGCCTCCTCGTCCGTCTCGGCGCAGATCACGACCGTGCAGACGGCGGTCCTTGGCTTGTCGCCGAGCGGGCCCGGGCGGAAGCGGTCGCGGTAGTTCCGGATGGCGTCATGGCCGGGAATGCCTTTGAAGAAATGGGCGTATGCGAACGATGCGCCAAGCTGCGATGCCAGCTCCGCGCTCTGCGTTCCCGAACCGAGCAGCCAGATTTCCGGTACGGTCGGTATCGACGGGCGCGCCCGGACGCCGGCATACGGATGATCCGCGGGCAGATCGTCCCGCAGAAAACCGGCCAGGTCGATCAGCCGCCGCTCGAACGTCGCATCGCTGCCGGCGCCGTATTGAAGCGCGGCCGCGGAGGGCGGCTTGCCGCCGGACGAGCGGCCGATGCCGAGGTCGACCCTGCCGGGAAACATCGCCTCCAGCACGCGGAATTGTTCCGCGATCTTGTACGGACTGTAATGCTGCAGCAGCACCGCCGCCGATCCGACGCGGATGCGCCGGGTTCGCGCCAGCACGGCGGCCATCACGATTTCCGGCGCGCTTCCGGCCAGCCCGTCCGTATCGTGATGTTCCGACACCCAGAACCGGGCATAACCGAGCCTGTCCGCCGCCTCCGCCAATGCGAGGGTATTCCGCATCGCTTCGTAAGGCGTCATGCCGGAGACGAGGGCCGATTGGTCGAAAACGCTGAGGGTTACCATAGCATCGTCATCTCCCCGTTTGTGTAAACACGCGTTCATCTTATATGTGGAAGAAGCAGGCTGTCAACCGGCGAATTTCATCCGCCTGCCCCGCCTGCCTCATCCAATCCGTTATTGAAGGACATCCATCATCCAGCCGAACGGATCTTCAATGCGCCCGTACTGGATGCCGGTGAGCGTCTCGTACAGCTTCGACGCGAGCGGTCCGATCTCCCCGCCGTTCACCGCAAGCTTACGGCCGCCCAGGACCAGTTCGCCGATCGGCGAGATGACCGCCGCGGTCCCCGTGCCGAACGCCTCCTCAAGCCGTCCGTCCCGATGCGCTTCCTCGATCTCGTCGATCGAGATTCGGCGTTCCTCCGCTTTCACGCCCCATTGCTGCAGCAGCCGAAGCACTGAATTCCGCGTGATGCCGTCGAGGATGCTTCCGCCTAGCTCCGGTGTGACGACGGTGCCGTCAACTTTGAAGAAAACATTCATGCTGCCGACTTCTTCGACATACCGCCGGTGGACGCCGTCGAGCCACAGCACCTGGGAGCTGCCGTACTTTTTGGCCTCTTGCTGCGCCCGGAGGCTGGCGGCGTAGTTGCCGCCGGTCTTCGCATCGCCGACGCCGCCGGGCACGGCGCGGACGTCACGCGTCTCGACCATGATGCTGACGGGCTTCAGGCCTTCCGCATAATAGGCGCCGACCGGCGACATGATGATCAGAAACAGATATGTGGACGACGGCGCAACCCCGACATGCGGTTCCGTGGCAATGATGAACGGCCGGATGTAGAGCGATGTGCCCGCCTCGCCCGGCACCCAGCCGCTGTCTGTCTCGACCAGCTTCCGGATTGCTTCCAGCGCGAGTTGTTCGTCGACGGGCGGAATGCTGAGGCGGACGCACGAACGGTTCAGCCGCTTGATGTTCATCTCCGGCCGGAACAGCCGGATGCGCCCGTCCGCCGAACGGAACGCTTTCAGACCTTCGAACACGGTCTGGGCGTAGTGCAACACCATCGCCGACGGATCGAGGGCAATCGGCTGGTACGGCACGATGCGCGGACTGTGCCAGCCGCGTCCTTCCTCGTAATCCATAACGAACATGTGGTCCGTGAAATGTCTGCCGAAGCCGAGCCGGTCGGCCGGCGGTTTCGGCTTCGCTTCACGCGCCGGGATCAGCTCGATGACGGGCATGGTGCCGCTTCTCATCTTTCCATCCGCTCCTTTTGAGAGGGGCAAACGCTTACAATGCCTGCATGCCGGCTCTGCCCCGCAATTCTTATTGTCATCTTATCAACGATTCGACTATATTGAAAATATCGGTTTTGTCGATTTTGCATACCGATTAGGTATGGTTAATGGAGAGGATCCGGATGGATATTCGCCAGCTTCGCTATTTCCTGGCCGTCGCGGAAGAAGGCCAAGTCACGCGTGCCGCAAGGAAACTGAACATGGAACAGCCGCCGCTCAGCCGGCAGCTCCGCATGATGGAGGAAGAGCTCGGCGTCGACCTGTTCGACCGTTCCGGCAGGCGGATGACGCTGACGCCGGCCGGCGAACGGCTGCGCAGCCGGGCTGAACAGCTGCTGCGCTTGTTCGGGGAAATCGTGACGGAAGTGAAGGAACTTCACGAAGGCATTACCGGCACGCTTTCGATCGGCGCCGTCGTATCCTGCGTCTCCCTGCTGCCGCCGCGCATCAAGCAATTCCGGGAAACTTACCCCGGCGTCACCTTCAAAATAACGGAAGGCGATCACGAACTGCTCGGCGACCGCCTGTCCAGGCGCGCCGTCGAACTCGTCGTCGCCCGCCTCCCCTTCGAAGCGCCGGATGTGGATCACGGCTACGAAATTTTGCCCCTTCCTTCCGAACCGTTCGAAGCCGTCATTCCGGAAGACTGGCTGCCCCATCCCGCCCCCGGCGGGATCCGGATGCGCGAACTTGCCGAATGGCCGTTCCTGACGCTGCGTACCGACCGTACGAAAGCGATGCACGAGCGCATTGTCTCCGAATGCCGGAGGCACGGATTCGAACCGCGCATCATCGCCGAATGTTCGAGCGTGGCCGTCATTTCCTCGCTGCTGTCGGTCGGCCTCGGCGTCGCGCTGCTGCCGCGGTCCGTGCTTGCGGCCTTTCCGCCGGCGGGTACGAAGACGATCCGGCTTGCCGATTCGTCGCTTTCGTCCGAGGTCGGCATTCTCTGGCTGAAAGACCGCTATCTCTCCCGCAGCGCCCGCCTGTTCATCGACAGCTTCCGCGAAGGGGGTTAAGGCTCAGTCCCGGATCGCCGATCGGTGTTTGAGCAGCGTGATCGAACGAGGCGGAAAAACATACCCGCCGTCCGCGTCATACCGCGCATCCGTCTTCACCGAACATGTTACCTGATCATCCAGGCCGAATCCGTTCACCGTCTCCCACGAGGGGCAGGTCAATTCAATCGCCTCGGCGATTTCCGGAACATCCGCTCCGGTGAACGATACGACCGCCTTTGCGGGCCGCGACGGATCGCGGTTGACGACGGCAAGCACGATCTCTTCCCGACCGTCGTGATACGTTGCGGACACGTCCAGACACGGAACGGCGGACGGCTTTCCTTCCCCGTCCGTCAACATCGCGGACTCCGTTTCGCAAGACAGCTTCCAGTTTCTGCTGTGTTCCCGGTACAATTTCAGCGGATGATAGATCGTCTGAAGGAATGAACCGTGCTCGTTCGTGAAGATCGGCGCCAGAATGTTGACCATCTGTGCGAATGTCGCCATTGTAACCGCGTCGCTTTGACGCAAAGGATGAATGGCGTTCTGCTTCTTCGTCACGTCCACACGGATGCGGGATGGCATGCGGCACACTCCTTGGCTTCAGATGGTGATGCTCCACCCGCCCATCATAACAGAAAAACCGGCCGGACATCGAGTCCGGCCGGCACGGTTTGGCTCATGCAGTCCCGGTTCAATGGAATTGCACGTCGATCCGTCTGCGTTGGTCGCCCTTCATTTTCGGCATATGAATCTCGAGGATGCCGTTGCGATAGGAAGCGGAGATTCCTTCCGAAGCGACGGGCACGGGCAGCGACACCGAGCGCGTGAACTTGCCGACGAACCGTTCGCGGCGATGATACTGCTCCTCTTTGACTTGCTCCGACGCTTTCAGCCTGCCGGAGATCGTCAACGTCTGCTGATCGACCGAGATTTCAACATCCTCCCTGCTCTCAAGCCCCGGCACCTCGCATTGGGCAACAAGCTCGTTCTCCGTTTCATAGAGATCGATTCGGCCATAGCCCGCACTTTCCAGGAACCGTCCGGCAAACGGCCAGTCATCGAAGAATCGGTCCACATTTCTGCGCAGCGCGTCAATCTGGCGAATCGGATCATACGGAATGAGCGGCACCGCTATCACTCCTTTTGATGTGGAATCAGAATGGATTTGCGGTTAATTTGTCCCGTTGCTGCCCGGAATATGCATGCGCATAACGGACAATCCGTCATTCATACACATGTGGTTCAGAGGGCAAATTACGACAATACAAGGAGGGAACCACATGTTCAAACGAATAGACAGACTCGCCATCGAACTTCCGGTTCCGGCACACCCGGATCCGAACGGGGCAAGCGCGGTCCAGGAATTGCTCGGAGGCAAGTTCGGCGAAATGTCGACGCTGAACAATTACCTATACCAATCGTTCAATTTTCGCGGAAAATCGAAGCTGCGTCCGTTCTACGACCTGGTGGCGAGCATCACGGCGGAGGAATTCGGCCATGTGGAACTGGTGGCGAACACAATCAACCTGATGCTGACCGGCACGACGCGGCCGGGCGATCCGGACACGACGCCGCTCGGTTCGGCCAAAGATTTGCGCATGGCGATCCATTTCATTGAAGGCGCCCAATCCTCGCTGCCCGTCGATTCGATGGGTCGGCCGTGGAACGGCACCCACGTCGTCTCCAGCGGCAACCTGATCTTCGACCTGATCCACAACTACTATCTGGAAATCGGCGCCCGCACGCACAAAATGCGGGTGTACGAAATGACCGACCATCCGACGGCCCGCGCGATGATCGGCTATCTGCTCGTGCGCGGCGGTGTTCACATCCTGGCTTATGCGAAGGCGATCTCGATGATCACCGGCGTCGATGTGACCAAAATTCTCCCCGTTCCGCGGCTGGACAACAAGGCGTTCGACGCGGCCCGGCCCTGGGAAGAGCGCGGCGAGCACCGCCGGCTCTATACGTTCAGCGACAACGACTATCAGCAGATCGCCAGGATCTGGCGCGGAACGCATCCGATCGACGGAGGTCGGCTGGAGGCGTTCTCCGGCGTTCCGGGCTACGGCGGCCCCGTTCCCGATCTCGGGGAATTGCCGGAAGAATTCGCGCCCGGCATCACGCCCGAAGATCTGCAGGAGATCGCAAGGCGGCTGTCGCAGGAGGCCGGGATGTAACGGAAGGCCCGGTCAGCGCGCCTTGTCTTCCTCCCGGCCGCCGAGGGCAATCTGGATGATCGCCAGCACGCCCGTCTCGACGATGGCGGCGAGCAGCGCGATGGAAAGCCAGTTGTCCGTGCCGAGGAAATAATACAGCAGCAGGTGGAACACAAGGAGCACGGCGAAAGCGGCAGCGAGGTTGATGCGGGCCATCCATCTGAGCATGGGGGCATTCCTCCTTGATACACGCTCATTGTGTCCCTGCCGCATCCAAATTATACCTTCACCGGAAACGGCAAAAATCCCGCGGTCCATCCGCGGGATTTCAACGTTCATATTCGATCTCACTTTCCGGCCAGCGTCTCCGTCAGCACCGGCACGATCTGCGATTTGCGCGAGACGACGCCCTTCAGCACGGCCCGGTTGTTCTCCAGCTTGACGCCGTAAGCCTGCTCAACGGCTGACGCCTGCTTGCCGAGCGCGATGCCGACCGAATCGTTGTTCAGAATGTCCGTCACGACGAACAGGAACATGTCAAGGCCCTTGGCGTCGATGATCGCGCGGATCTTGTCCTCCGCTTCGGCCTGGCGCGACAGCACGTCGTTGACGTCGACGGCATTGACCTGCGCGATCTCGACCTTCACGCTGCCCATCTGGAATTCCTTCGCGTCGAGCGACAGCAGTTCGTCGATCGTCTTCTTGCTCAGATCGGCGCCGGCCTTCAGCATGGCGAGCCCGTACTCTTCCGCGTTCACTCCGGCGATTTCCGCCAGTTCGCGGGCGGCCGCCACGTCTTCCGGCGTGCAGGTCGGCGACTTGAACAGCAGCGAGTCGGAAATGATAGCCGACAGCATCAGGCCGGCGATTCGCGGCTCGACGGACACGCCGTTCTCCTTGTACAGCTTGTTCAGGATCGTCGCCGTGCAGCCGACCGGTTCCGCGCGATAGTAGAGCGGACCGGCCGTCTCGAAGTTGGCGATCCGGTGATGGTCGATGACCTCCGCAACGCGCACCTGGTCGATGTCCGCGGCGCTCTGCTGCCGTTCGTTGTGGTCGACGAGGATGACCGTTTTCGTCTCATCGGCCACCTTCTCGACGAGCCGCGGCGCTTCCGTCTTGAAATAATCCAGCGCATACTGCGTCTCCGCGTTCACGGCGCCGAGGCGCACCGCTTCGACCTGCTGTCCCAGCTTCTTCTTCAGTTCGGCGTATGCGATGGCCGAGCAGATCGAGTCGGTATCCGGATTGCGATGCCCGAATATGAGTACCTTATCCATGTTTCCTGCTCCTTATTGTAGGATTTTGCCTCCGTAAGTATAACGCACCCGGACGTGCAGCCGCAAGCGTGTTCGACAGCGCCGCCGCGGTGTAGTATCGTAAGAAATAACACCATAACTGTCCCGGAGGTGCCCGCATGGAATGCCGCGTCGGCTGCGCAGCCTGCTGCATCGTCATCTCCATCTCGTCACCCATTCCCGGCATGCCCCACGGCAAGCCGGCCGGCGTTCCCTGCATTCACCTGACCACCGATCGGCGCTGCGCGCTGTTCGGGCATCCCGGGCGGCCGGAGGTGTGCCGCGCCTTCACGCCTTCCGAAGAGCACTGCGGCCGGACGAACGAAGAAGCGTTCCGGCTGCTGGAGGCGCTCGAGCAGGCGACGCGTCCCTCCGGCAAGTAGACCGGAAGCAGGCATTGGAAACCGCATTACGGAACGGAGCGATGGGATCATGATCAAACTCGGCATACTGGATCAGTCGCAGGTCGGCGAAGGCAAGACGGCAGCGGAAGCGCTCAGGGAGACGACAAGGCTCGCCGTCGAGGCGGAACGGATGGGCTACAGCAGGTTCTGGATGTCGGAACATCACGGCAGCCGGTCGCTGGCCCATTCCAGCCCGGAAATCATGATTGCGCATGTGGCGGCGGCCACGCGCTCGATCCGGGTCGGCTCGGGAGGCGTCATGCTGCCCCATTACAGCGCCTATAAAGTGGCGGAAAACTTTCGCCTGCTCGAAGCGCTCCATCCGGGCCGGATCGACCTCGGCCTGGGCCGCGCGCCCGGCGGACGGCCGCTGTCCACGCGCGCGCTCCATGAGGGCAAGACGTATCATTACGACCAGTATCCGCAGCAGGTGCTCGACCTGATCGACTATTTCCAGGAGACGACGGAGGATCACCGCTTTCCCGGCCTCTTCGCCTCCCCGTCGGTCGACACGCATCCCGAGATTTGGCTGCTGGGCTCCAGCGACGAGAGCGCGCGCATCGCCGCGCAGCTCGGCACCGCGTACGGGTTCGCCCAGTTTTTCGGCACGCCGGGCGGCGCGGAGGCGATCCGCTGGTACAAAGAACATTTCCGGCCGCAGCGGCTCGGTTCCGAACCGAGGGCGCTGGCGGCGGTGCTCGCGATCTGCGCCGAGACGGAGGAAGAAGCGAATGACCTGGCGCTCAGCACCGACCTTTACTTCCTCGGCATCGAGCGGGGGTTCGAACTGCCTTATCTGCCCACCGTCGAAACGGCTCGGAATTATCCGTACACCGAGTTCGACCTGGAGCTGATTCGCCGCGCCAGAAGCCGGCGCATCATCGGAACGCCCGGGCAGGTACGCGAGGCGCTGGAACGGCTCGCGGAGGAGTATGCGGCGGACGAACTGCTGATTGTCAGCCCGATCCATGATTTCGCCAAGCGCCTCGCCTCCTTCCGTCTCATCGCGGAAGCGTTCGGACTGGCCGCGAAGGCCTGAGCGCGGAACGGAATGCCGTCGGCGGCGACAGGAATTTCAATTCATGATGTTGAAGATTAACTCCATAAAACATTAACTTCATGAAATGGATGAACGCGATGACCACCATGCTCCACTTCATCATTAATCCCGCCGCCGGCAACGGGAAATCGCTGCGCGTCTGGAGGCGGATCCGGCCGCTGCTGGAACGAAGCGGCGTCCGGCATGCCGTCCATCTGACGGCATTGCCCGGGGAAACCGCCGAAATCTGCCGGCAGTTGGCGGAAAACAGCGTCGCGGTTCGGGACGATCGGCCGTTTCGCGACATCGTCGTCGTGGTCGGCGGCGACGGGACGCTGCGGGAAGCCTCGCTCGGTCTGCTCAAGGCCTGTCCCGATGCTGAGGCCGCCCGCCTGCCGGCGCTCTCGTTCATTCCGGCCGGCTCCGGCAACGATTTTGCGCGCGGCCACGGCATTCCGTTAAATCCCATGAAAGCGTTGTCCAACCTGCTGGATGCGCTGCGCGAAGGCCGAAGCCGTCGCATTGATATCATTCGGTCCCAGGGCGGCGGAGCGGCGCTCAGCTCATACGGCGCGGGACTCGACGCGGCGGTGGCTGCCGCCGTCAACCGTTCCCCGCTCAAGCGGCTGCTCGGCCGGGTTCGGCTCGGCCGTCTCGCCTACGTGTTGCTGCTCGTCCGGGTACTCGCCGCCTATCGGCCTGTCGATGTGGTGCTTGAGGTGGACGGCAAGCGGCATCCTTTGACAGCCGTCTGGCTTGCATCCGTATCGAACATTCCGTCCTACGGCGGCGGCATGCGGATCAACCCGGATGCTTCGCCCGATGACGGCCTGCTCGATGTCTGCGTCGTGCAGGGCATCACCCGGATGAAACTGATCACGGCTTTTCCCCGCGTATACTCGGGAAGCCATACATCCATCGCCGGCGTCTCGTTCTTCCGCGGCCGGCGCATCCGGCTCGAATCGTCGTCGCCGCTCTCCGTCCATGCCGACGGCGAAGAAGTCGGCGCTGCGCCGTTCGACATTCACGCCCACCGAAGCGCGGTCGAAATCATCGTCTGACATGCCATAACGAAAGCCAGGCTCCGGCACAACCGGCCGCCTGGCTTTTCCTTTTGCTTCCTTTTAAATAGCCGCTTGGATTACAGCTTGACCGTGCGGCCGGTCGCCTGCGACTCGAACGCCGCGAGGATGACGTTCAGCGACTTCAGCCCTTCTTCGCCGGAAATGCGCGGCGGCGTGTTCGTTACAAGGCAGTTCACAAACTCGTCGATGATGCCGCTCGTCGTCTGCTTCTCGTTCGTTGCGATTTCGCCGACGTTGTAGCGCTGCGTCGTGCCGTCCCGCAGTTCGACGATCACCTGGTCAACCGGGTCGGTGCCGATCTTCATGACGCCGTTCTCGCACCAGAGCACCGTGCTGTTGTCTTCGCCGCGATAATACGTCCAGCTTGCGACGAGCGTGCCGATGGCGCCGCTCTTCATGCGCAGGATGCACGTCGCGTTGTCGTCCACCTCGGTGCCTTCTTTGTGCAGCGTCGAAATGAACGCCGACACCTCGGCCACTTCGTCGCCGAGCAGATGCCGGATCAGGTCCGACTTGTGCACGCCGAGGTCGCCCATGGCGCCCATGATCGCCTGCGGCTTGTCGAAAAACCAGCTGTTGCGGCCGTCGACACTCCAACCTTCCGGACCCGGATGGCCGAAGGACGTGCGGAATGTCAGCACCTTGCCGAGGACGCCGGATTCGAGAATTTCCTTCGCCTTGACATGCGGCGGCATCAGACGCTGGTTGTGGGCGACCATCAGGAAGACGTTGTTCTTGCGCGCGGCTTCGATCATCGCCTCGCCTTCTTCTTTGCTGCCCGCCATCGGCTTTTCGACGAGCACGTGAGCGCCGGCTTCAGCCGCAGCGATCGACGCGGGCGCGTGCAAATGGTTGGGCAGGCAGATGCTGACCGCGTCCGGCTTCTCGGCCGCAAGCAGCTCCTTGTAATCCGCGTAAGCCCGCGCGCCGTATTTCTGCGCGTATTCCTGGGCCCGTTCAATGACGATGTCACAGAAGGCCACGAGCTCGACGTTCTCGTTCGCGGCGTATTCGGGGATGTGACGATGTTTGGCAATCGATCCGCAGCCGATGACTGCGACCTTGATTTTGGACATGTCCGACACTCCTTGTTCCTGCTGGATTGCAACCGATATCATCTTAACGTTTTTCCGCCTGTCAGGCTAGCGGCGATATTGTCTTATATGCTTACGATTTTGTCATGACCGCTTCCCTTATGCAACTCATCGTCCCCGCCCTCCCCCCTTCGGCCGCCTCAATGGACTCCAGTTCGCAAAGCTGCCTCCTGCGAAGAATGGTCCCGTTCCGCGAAGGGAATAATGGCTTTGACACGCGGAAAATTGAAGGAATGGCGCGAATCGCGGCACGAGTTGTTGCATATTTCTCAGATTTCTTGTCGCTCATACAGAAAATATCAAATACGTCCACTTCATGGTCAAGATTGTCTCCTTGACGCTTATAACCGGTTATGTAACATTGGTGGTGTAACCGCTATCGCAGCCCATTCGCACGGAAGGTGGGGATACATGAGACTGAGAGAGAAAATCGTCTTCCTGACCGAAGCCGACAGTTCCGCGGGGACAGCCATCTTTCGCCGGCTGGCCGCCGAAGGCGCATCGTTCATTCTGAACAGCGCGTCAGACGGCGCCGCGATCCGGGAGGAGCTGGACCGCATCCGCGCAACCGGCTGCAAGGTGATGCTGGTGAACATCGACCTGTGCAGCAGAGACGACGTGGATCGCACGCTCGAGGCCGCGTCGCGCGAGATCGGCGAAGTGGACATTCTGGTGCACAACAACGACCTGACCGAACCGGGAACGATTGAACATGGCAGCGAGGACTGGTTCCGGCGTCTGATCCATTACAACGCCAAATCAGCCTTCATCTGCACCCAGGCGGTCGGCGGACGAATGGCCGGACGGCGCCGCGGCAAGATCGTCTTCGTCAGCTCGATCCATGCCGAGAAGCC
This sequence comes from Thermobacillus sp., assembly GCF_003390775.1. Lineage (NCBI taxonomy): Bacteria > Bacillati > Bacillota > Bacilli > Caryophanales > Paenibacillaceae > Thermobacillus > Thermobacillus sp. The sequence goes on from NZ_QEWA01000033.1 coordinate 46,872, forward strand.
GACCGGATCGTCGTTTCCGTACAGCGCCTCGAAAGGCGCCGTGAAGATGTTGACGCGCGAAGCCGCGCTGCGGCTCGGCCGAAGCGGCGTCTCGGTCAATTCGATCGAGTTCGGCCCCGTGGAAGGCGATGACGAACGTTTCCGGAGCGATCTGTCGCTGCTGTACGAGCATTACCGCTACAAAGTGCCGAACGCGGTGCTCGGAACCCACGACGATCTGGCTGAAACGGTTCTTTTCCTCGCCTCCGACGAATCCCGTTACATCAACGGTGCGGACATCCGTGTGGATGGCGGATTTCTGATGCATTATCTTGACGGCAAAATGAAACGGACGGCCGACTGACCGTCGGAACCGGCCGCAATCCATTTTCCAAACGAGAAGGAGCAACGGATTTATGGCCAATAAGAAAGAAACCTACGAAAGCACACTTGCCCACGTCAACACATTCTCCAGCCCGTCGGAACTGCGCATTACGGACATCCGGTTCGCGGATATCGTCGGCGCGCCGATGCATTGCAGCCTGATCAAAGTGTACACGAACCAGGGCCTCGTCGGCTTCGGGGAAGTGCGCGACGGCGCGGACAAAGTGTACGCCCAAATGCTCAAACCCCGCCTGCTCGGCGAAAATCCGTGCAACATCGACAAACTGTTCCGCCGCATCAAGCAGTTCGGCGGCCATGCGCGCCAGGGCGGCGGCGTCAGCGGCATCGAGATCGCGCTGTGGGACCTCGCCGGCAAAGCGTACGGCATCCCGATCTACCAGATGCTCGGCGGCAAGTTCCGCGATAAGATCCGGATGTACTGCGACACCGACGTTGAAGGCAAAGACACCGGCACCGCCATGGGCAAAGCGCTCAAGAAGCGGATGGAGAAAGGGTTCACCTTCCTCAAGATGGACCTCGGCATCGGCCAGATCATCGACGAGCCGGGCACGCTGAGCGCGCCGCTCGGATTTCTCGAGGAATGGCGCGCCGCGAACCGCGAATATTGGCAAGCGCGCCGCAACCCGAACGTTTCGGTCGAAGAACTGCGCAGGCTGAAAAACCGTCAATACGAATACAACAATATCGCCCATCCGTTCACGGGCATCCATGTGACCGAGAAAGGCCTCGACATGCTCGAGCAGTACGTGGCGGAAGTGCGGGCCGAGATCGGCTATGAAGTCCCGCTCGCAATCGACCACTTCGGCCATATCGGCGTCGAAGACTGCATCAAGCTCGGCCGGCGGATCGACAAGTACAACCTGGCCTGGATGGAAGACATGATTCCGTGGCAATACACGAATCAATGGAAGCGTCTGGCGGCGGCCGTCTCCACCCCGCTCTGCACGGGCGAAGACATCTATCTGAAGGAAAACTTCAAGCCGCTGCTCGAATCCGGCGCCGTCTCGATCATCCACCCGGACGTCCTGACGACGGGCGGCATTCTCGAGACGAAGAAGATCGGCGACATGGCGCAGGACTACGGCGTCGCGATGGCGATTCACATGGCGGAAAGCCCGATCGCCTGCCTCGCGGCCGTGCACGTCGCCGCCGCCACGGAGAACTTCCTGGCACTGGAATTCCACTCGGTCGACGTGCCGTGGTGGGATGACATCATCATCGCGCCGAAACTGCCGAAGCCGCTCGTGCAGAACGGTTTCATCCAGGTTCCGGATGCGCCGGGCCTCGGTATCGAAGAGCTGAACGACGAAGTGATCGCCCAGCATCTGCATCCGGAAGTGCCGGGCCTGTGGGAACCGACCGACGAATGGAACCATTACGTCGGCAACGACCGGCTCTGGAGCTGACCGCGTGAAAGGGGCCGTAACGGAATCCGGGAGCGACCCCTTCCCTATTGAGCTTAGTCGCCGCTGCGGCGGCATGATTCAACGGCTGTACCCGAATATGAAGACGGAGAGGTGCCAACCGACATGAAATTCGACAATCCCGAAGACATCATCCAGCTTACCCCGCTGTGGAAAGGCGAGCGTTTCCCGAACGGCCGCCCGAAAGTGCCGGACAACATCCTCGAGCGGATGCGCAAAATTACGCTTGAGGAAGCTTGGGCGCCGCTCTGGATGAACGGCTACAAATTCCAGTTCGAAGGCGACTTCAAAATCGTCCACCCGGACAAGATCATGGTCGGCCGCGCGGTGACGGCCGTCATGGTGCCGCTGCGTCCCGACCTGCATGAGACGCTGCTGAATTACGGCCACGAGCAGGAAGGCCGGCGCGGCTTCTTCAATCAATGGGTCATCGACCAGCTTGTCGAGGACGACGTCGTCGTCGTCGACATGTTCGACAAAGTGTTCCAGGGCACCTACATCGGCGGCAACCTCGGCACCGCCATCGCGACGCGGACAAAACGCGGCGGCGCGGTCATCTGGGGCGGTATCCGCGACCTGCAGCAGGTCGTCAACATCGAGGGCATCAATGTCTACTACCGCGGCATCGACCCGACTCCGATCGGCGATGTCACGATGGTCGGCATGAACGTGCCGACGCGGATCGGCAAGGCGATCTGCATGCCGGGCGACGTCGTCGTCGGCACGCCGGCCGGCGTCATCTTCGTGCCGCCGCACCTGGCCGAGGAGACGGTCGTCCGCGCCGAGAAATCGCAGGTGCGCGACATTTTCGGCTTCGTCCGGCTGCGCGAGAAGGTGTACACGACCGCGCAGATCGACTCCGAATGGTCGTTCGAAATGTGGGAAGATTTCATGCGCTGGTTCGAAAGCGACCCGGCTGCCGCCGAATACCGCCATCTGAACTGGGACAAGGAGCTGGAGCAAGCGCGCGCCCGCCGCGACGAAGGGCCGTCCAGCAGCGTGCGCATGTAACCCCCGAACACCCCGCATATCACCAAGAAAGGCATGCCTCAAGGCATGCCTTTTCTGATGGATGCGAGCGGATCAGAATTACCACGCGTAGGCTTCCGGCGCCGAGCCGCCAGGACCCGGGAAAATCTCGTCGATTTCGCGCAGCACATCCTCCGTCAGCTCCAGCTCGACGACGCGCAGCGCGCTGTTCAATTGCTCGACCGTCCGCGGCCCGATGATCGGCGCGGTCATCGCGGGATGCGCCAGCGTCCAGGCGAGCGCCACCACCGCTTCGGATTCGCCGAGCTCGCGGCACAGCTTCGAGAACCGTTCGAGCTGCGGGCGCAGCTTCTCGATCTTGTCCATATGGTTCGCGGAGCGCGAGCCTTGCGGCGGATTGAAATTGCCGGCGAGCACGCCGCCGTCGAGCGGGCTCCACGCGATGACGCCGATGCCGTATTCCTGCGCGGCCGGCAGCACTTCAAGCTCCGGCAGACGGCACAGCAGGCTGTATTTGTGCTGCTCCGACACGAGGCCGAGGAAACCGCGCTTCTGCGCCTCGTATTGCGCCTTGACGAGGTCGCGGGCCGCGAAGTTGCTCGCCCCGACATAGCCGATCTTGCCCTGCAAGATCGCCGTCTCGAACGCGCCGTACAGTTCGTCCCATGTGACATTGCGGTCGACGTGGTGCATTTGGTACAGCTCGATGTGGTCCGTCCGGAGCCGGCGGAGAGAGTCCTCGAGATGGCGGCGGATTTTGTAGGCCGACAGCCCGCGCTCGTCGTTCGGGTTGTTCGGCTCCTCCATGCTCTGGTACACCTTCGTCGCGAGCACGACGCGTTCGCGCCTGCCGCCGCCTTGCGCGAACCAGCGGCCGATGATTTCCTCGGTCACGCCCCGGTTTCCGGGACCGCCGTACACGTTCGCGGTATCGAAAAAGTTGATGCCGGCATCGAGCGCCGCGTCCATGATGCGGAATGCTTCCTTCTCATCCGTCGTCGGTCCGAAATTCATCGTCCCGAGACAGAGTCGGCTCACTTTCAGCCCGGATTTGCCAAGGGTGGTGTACTTCATGTCATCCTTCCTCCTTGCAGTATATATTCCATGTCCGTGTTCCCGCCCCGCCGGAAACAGGATGGAACCGGACACGTTTCCATGCTTTACCCTGCCCTGATGTTTTGATATGCTGGGTCAGGACTTGCTATAACGACTTCATTTGCAAATCATCCGGAGGGAATTGCGCTTGCAGAAACTCGTCTTCTTCGTAGGTGTCGCCGGTACCGGCAAGACGACCATCGCCCGCAAGCTGGCTGAACGGATGCCGGCGGCGTTTCTGGATCGCGATACGGTGGGCGGCCGTTTCGTCGAGCATGCGCTCGTGCAGAACGGCCTGGACCCGAATGACCGCGATTCTGAATACTACAAAAGACATCTTCGCGACCTCGAGTACGATACGACGCGCGACATCTGCATCGACAATCTGGCAGCCGGCCAGAACGTCTTCATGATCTCCCCTTTTACATCCGAACTGAAAAATCCGGACTGGATCGAGGATGTCCTCCGTTCCGCCGGAAAGACGCACGCCGAGGTCGATGTGAAGATCATCGTCGTTACGCTGGAGAACATGGAGATGCAGAAGGAACGAATCATCGCCCGCCGGACGGAGCGCGACCGCTGGAAGCTGGACCATTGGGAAGCGTTCGCGGCGCGGGCCAGGTTCGTGCCCGACATCCGCTGGGATCTGCCCGACGGAGCCGTCAAAATCTTCGACAACAGCCCGCCGCTCACCGAAGAGCGGGTAGATGAGCTGTACCGGTTCATCCGGGCTTGACCGGAATCGACAAGCTGCCGCGCCGATTGCGGCGGCTTGTCTTTTTTTCGCTTTCCACCATGAGAAAATTCTAACGCGAATCTCATAAAGCGCATCCATCCCTCCTTGCCCGGGAATTGCCTTTTTCATGGCCGCCAAAGGCCATCCGGATGCTGTGGTATAGTAAGAAACAGCGGCCGGTCGGCCAATCGACAAGGAGGGACAACAGGTTCATGCGTCAAGGTGTCATCAAGAGAAGCCTCGCCGTCATGCTTTTGGCGGCTGTCGGTTACGGAGCAGCCGGCGCTGCACTGGCGGATCCCGCATCCGCCGCGACCGAGCAATCGAAACAGTTGATCGAAGTCGGCAAGGAACACATCGGCACCCCTTACCGGATGGGCGGGCTGATCAAGAACGGTGAGCCCGTCGCCTTCGACTGCTCCCTGTTCACCAAGCATGTGTACGCCGCGCTCGGCGTCGAATTGCCGCGCACGTCGAAAGCGCAAGCGAAAGCCGGCGTGAAAGTGGAGCGCGGCGACATCAGCCAGGGCGATCTGCTGTTCTTCCGCACGAACGGAAAATCGATCAGCCACGTCGCGATCTACGTCGGGGACGGCAAAATGATCCACGCTTCGTCGAATCACGGCGTGACGATCTCGGACATGAACTCCTCGTACTGGAAGAAGCGTTTCGTCACGGCGCGCCGCGTCCTGTGACGGACCGGATCAGGCGCGCTCCAGCGGCAGCCATTCGAGCACCCGCTGGATATGCCTGTCCCAATACCCCCACTCATGCTCTCCTTCGTCGTAAACGACGGTCAGGTCATAATTCGTCTTCCTGCACACTTCGGTAAAATTCAGATTGTCCTGATACAGGAAATCGCTGGTGCCGCAGCACTGGTACAGCTTCGGCTTCGGCGCGTCCGCATGGCCGGTCTGCTCCAGCAGCCAGAGCAGATCGTGCTCCGTGCCGGCGATGTTCAGTTCCGGTCCGAAAATTTGCTCGAACATCGGGCGGAGATTCGGATCGAACGGCTGTTTCAACTGGTTCGCCATGTCCAGCGCGCCGGACAAGCTGGCGGCCGCGGCGAACATCTCCGGCTTGCGGAGCGCCCACTTGAAGGCGCCGTAACCGCCCATCGACAGCCCGGCGACGAAATTGTCCTCGCGCCGGTCCGAGAGCGGGAAGAACGAGCGCGCCAGCTGCGGCAACTCCTCGGTCAGGAAGGTCCAATACTTCCCGCCGCTGTGCATGTCGGTGTAGAAACTGCGGTGCACCTGCGGCATGACCACGGCCAGCCCGTAAGGCGCGGCGTAACGTTCGATCGAGGTGCGGCGCAGCCAGATGGAGTCGTCGTCGCTCAGTCCGTGCAGCAGATATAGCGTCTTGTGGCGTCCGGAGGACGCTTCCCCCTTCATGCCGATCTGCGTCGTCGTCTGCTGCGGCAGGATCACCGTCATCGTCGTGCTCAGGCCGAGCACCTCAGAAAAGAAATGACATTGAATAAGCGCCATCTCGTTACCGTCTCCTATCCCGTGTTGTGTTGTCTTGATGCAGCGGCGATCAGCCGGAACACGCTCGCCGCGCGTTCCTCCGCCCACTGCTCGGCTGAAGCCAGCGATTCTTCAAGCGGGCACGGGCCGGGCGCCAGCGGGAACGCCGCCGTCAGCCCGAGGCGTTCCGGCAGCCCGGGGTCCGGTTCGACGCTTCCGCACAAGGCGATGACCGGAACGCCCGCCTTCCGCGCCGCGTCGCATACCCGGTTGATCAATTTGCCCGATGCCGTCTGGCTGTCCAGCCGTCCTTCGCCGGTTATAATCCACGAAGCGCCGCGGATCTTGTCCGCGAATCCGGCAGCTTCCATGACGAGCTCGGCTCCGGGCCGCATCTCAGCGTTCAGGAAAGCGAGCAGCGCCGCGCCCGCGCCGCCCGCCGCGCCGGCTCCGGGCATGTCACGCACCTGGATACCCGTAAATTGCGCGGCGATGGCCGCATAGCGCTCCAACGCGGCATCCAGTTCCAGGACCGCCGCGTCGTCGGCGCCCTTCTGCGGTCCGAACACAGCCGAAGCGCCGGCCGGCCCTACAAGCGGATTCCTGACGTCGCAGGCGGCGACGAACCGGCTCTGCCGGATGCGCGGATCGAAGGAAGATCCGACGATGGCCGCGAGCCGGGCCAGCGCGTCGCCGCCGCGTTCCAGCTCGCGTCCGTCTTCGTCCAGCAGCCGCATGCCGAGCGCCTGCAGCAGCCCCGCGCCACCGTCATTCGTCGCGCTTCCGCCCAGCCCGACGATGAACGAACGAATGCCGGCATCAAGCGCCGCTTTGATGAGCAGCCCGGTGCCGTACGTCGTGGCGCGGCGAGGATCGCGCTCCCCGGCGGCCAGCCGCGTCAGTCCCGACGCCTCCGCCAGCTCGATGACAGCCGTCTTGCCGTCGCCGAGCACGCCGTAGCGGCCTTCGATCGGCCTGCCGAGCGGATCGACCGTCGGGACGAAGCGGATCTCTCCGCCGGTTGCCGCCACCAGGTTCTCCATCGTCCCTTCCCCGCCGTCCGCGAGCGGCAGCTTGACGATTTCGGCGTCCGGCAGCACCGACCGGATGCCGCTTTCCATCGCGTCGCACAATCGGGCGGCGCCTGCCGACCCTTTGAACGAGTCGGGCGCCAGTACGATTTTCATGCTGAAGCCTCCTGTCATGCCGCATGAGCGATGCAACAAGCATGGCTGAAACGGCTGAGGGCCGGTGTCATCCGCCGGCCGCAGTCCGGGCGCGCTCATGCGCCTCGATCAGCCTGTCGCATCGAGCGTTCCACTCTTCGTCCACCGCGCAATGCTCGGGCGCAGCTTCGAACCAGGCGATCGTCTTCCGGATGCCTTCGGCGAACGGCACCTTCGGCTTGAATTCCGGCACGAGCGCGCGGATCTTCGAATTGTCGAATACGGCGCTCACCGCCTTGTCGCCGAGCAGCCCGCCTTCCATATCCGGCCAATGCGAGATGATGAAATCCGAGGCGATATGGACGAGCTTCGGCTCGATGCCGGCCGCCCGGCCGATGGCCTCATAGATCTGGTTCCACGTCAGCACTTCGTCGGACGTGATGTGGTACGCTTCCCCGATCGCTTCCGGCCGGCCTAGCAAGCCGGCGAATCCGACGGCGAAGTCCGTGTTGTGCGTCATCGTCCAGAGCGACGTGCCGTCGCCGTGCACGATGACCGGCTTGCCGCGCCGCATCCGGTCGACGATCGACCACGGCTTCTCCCAGCTGTTGATCGCGGCCGGAATCATCGTGTCGCCGTATGTGTACGACGGGCGGACGATCGTCACCGGGAACCCGCTGGCCTTGTGCTCGTCCATCAGCAGCTTCTCGCAGGCGATCTTGTCCCGCGAATACTGCCAATACGGGTTCTCGAGCGGCGTCGATTCCGTAATGATATAATGCCGGAGCGGCTTCTGGTAAGCCGACGCGGAGCTGATGAAGACATATTGTTTCGTCCTGCCCCTGAACAGCTCGATATTCGCCCTGGCTTGTTCCGGCGTAAAGACGATCCAGTCGACGACGACATCCCATTCGTGGCCGCGCAGCGCTTCCGCTGCCGATGCGGCAACCCGGATGTCGCCTTCGATGACTTTCGCCCCTTCCGGGACAAAATCCTGCCGTCTGCCGCGATTGAACAAATACAACTCGTGGCCTTGCGAGATGACAAGCCGGGACACCGCCTGGCTGATCAAGCCCGTGCCGCCGATGAACAGCAGTTTCATGCCGGTCAGCTCCTTCCATTCAGGCCTTCCGCGGCGCTCATCGGTAGAAATTGCGCACCCAGCGGTGCGGCTTCACCTTCGCAATCTTGTCCGCCGGCAGACCCTTGCCGTCGCCGACGGCCATGTTCCGCTCGACGTTGCGGACCGTCCGCATGCCCGGAATGACGGTCGAGACGGCCGGATGGCTGGGCACATAGCGCAGCGCCGCCTCCGGCATCTCTTCGGGGCCGATGCCGAGATCGGATGCGATGCGCTGCACACGTTCGTACACTTCCTTCTTGCGGTCGCCGGCAAAATAAGACGCGCGGAAATCGCCTTCCGGGAACGTCGTCTCCGGCGTAATGCGCCCCGTCAGGCCGCCTTCGTCGAGGGCGACGCGGACGATAATGCTCGGTAGAACATGCCGCTTCCCCCCCTAATTCAAATCAGGCATCAAAATTCAGCGCTGGTACGTATCCTTCGGTCCCATGCCGACGGCATCCAGGCGCCGCTTCGCTTCCTCATACACATCGGCCGGCAGCGGTCCCTTCTCGGCCGCCCGCACGTTCTCGTGGAGATGCTCCGGACGCAGCGTGCCGACGATCGTCGTGGACAGATGCGGGTTGCTGAGCGTGAAGCGCAGCATGAATGCGGTGCGGCTCTCGCCTTCGTCAAGCAGCTCGTCCAGCTTCGCCTGCTCCCAATACGCCCACCGGTTCACCGGACCGCGTCCCGCCCCGGGTTCGCCCTGTCCGACGCCGCCGCGGATGATGATGCCCGCGCCGGTCGCCGCCGCCTGGGCGATGATGTCCTCGTGTTCCCGCTCGATCGCCGAGTACGGGATCTGGAACGTGTCGAATTCGCCGGACGCGGTGAACGGCTGGATGTTCGGCATGTAGGAAGAAATGCCGATCCACCGCGCCTTGCCGGCTTCCTGGATCTCCTTCAGCGTCTCGACCAGCTCGCCTTCTTCCGCCTGCTGCGGCGTCGGGCCGTGCAGCTGCAGCAAATCGACATAGTCGGTCCGCATCCGCTTCAGGCTGGTGTCGATGTTGTGCAGCAGGTTCTCGCGCGTCCACACATGCGGCGTCTCGTCGTAGTCGCCGCAGTTGACGAGCGTGCAGCCGCATTTCGTCGCCAGAATGTATTCGCTGCGGCGCTTGCTGATGAACCGGCCGATGTACTCCTCGCTCATCCCGTAGTCATAGGACGTGTCGATGAACGTAATGCCGGCATCCAGCACCGCATTCAAAATGGTTTCCGCCTGTTCGTCCGTCACCGGTCTGCCGCTCCATACCCGCCGCCCGCGAATTTCCATGGCGCCGTAGCCCAGTTTGGACACCTTGAGACCCGTTCTTCCGAGAATCGCCGTTTCCATCCGTTTCTCCTTTCGCTGTCCGCCAATCGCCGAATTATCAAAAATTCGTGACATCGTTTCCATTATAACGGAAAACACGTGTTTACAACAGGACTGAAACGGATGTAAGTTGGTAAACCGGAGTTTAGCGGGTCAAGCCTGAACCGCGCGTTCGAGCCGCCGGACGTCCGTATGGACGATCCAGCGCGCTTCATCGGGTACATCGAAGAAGCCCGGCCATGCGCTGCTCACTTTCCGGTCGGGATTGAGCCATTCTTCCGCCTCCGCATCCCCGAGCAGCAGCGGCATGCGGGAACGGACGTCTCCATGTCCCCCGCGGCTGTCTGTCGTCACGATGGTGAACGCGCGATGCAGCTTGCCGCTTCCGTTCACAAACTCTTCGTACAGTCCCGCCATGCCGAACAGACCGCCTTCCTTCGGCATCATCCGCACGATGTGGCACAGCCGTCCGTCCTCCCTGAGCGTGGCCAAGGCCGTCCCGGGCACGATGCATCGCTGTTTCCGGACCAGCCGTTCGAATATCGGCTTGTCCAGCACGCCGTGCAGGTCGGCATGCACGGAATCTTTCGCCCAGAACGGGAACAATCCCCAGCGGGCATCCACCAGCCTCCGCTCGCGGCGCCGGCCGACGATGATCGGAACGGGATCGGTCGGCTCCACCGCTTCTTGCGGTTCATATTCCGCCGTAATCTTCACAATTTCGAATCGGTCGCGGATTTCATCCAGGCTGCTCGTGAGCGCAAACACTTCGCGCACCTCCGGCTTCAGGCTGCGCCGAAGCCGCCATCTGCGTTTTGTCATCATGCCGGTTCGCTCCATTCCTTCGGGATATTCGAACCTAGCATGTCCCAAAACGCACCCGATTATTTCCAATGCGCGCACAAAACGGAACGCAAAAAAGCCCTGAACCTCCTCCGGTTCAAGGCGACGGTCGATCCTGCAATGCGCCGGCTGTCACAGATCCCGGCTGGTCTCCCAGTCCAACTCCGTCCCGACTTCCACCGCATATTCAAAATCTTCGATATCAAAAACCTGCACGGGAACTTCCGCTTCGATGATGCGGTCCTGCAGTTCGAGCTGGTCGGTCAGCAGCGGCACCTGGTATTTCATGGCCGTCAAGATCTGCTCCGTCTCGATCGGGTCGAACGTCTCGCCGTATTGCGCGTTGTCGATGGCGTGGATGACGATGAACGAGACGTTGTCATTCAAGAGGAGCGGCGAGCTTTCCCGCCAGGGCACCTGCAAGGCGCGCTCGATTTTCTTCTTGTTGAGCGGTTCGGCGAAAAATTCGATCAGTTCGCCGATTTTCTGCTTGACGTGACGGTCGTCATCGGGATCGTCCATGACAGGCTCCGGCCCTTCTTTCATATCGTACAGTTCCATGATGGTTGAATAAGGGATGATATAGTCGACAGGCCGGGACGGTACAAGCAGCTGCCCGTAAGTCGCCACCATTACGGCCTCGATGACAAAGCGCCGACGCATGGATGAATCCTCCTTAACGTTGTCGATCACTGCCGGGTCGTCAGCAGGATTGAGCGGCATGCGTTTCGCCCCTATTATACACGATTCGCTCATTTGTACATAGGTCGATTCGTTGATCCCCGCCGCCTTGCGCATTACAATGAGACTATCAGCGCCGCGGCAAGCGGTACGGGAGGTTTTCGTCATCATGCAAGCGCAGGAAATTCACAGGGAAAACATCATCATCATCGGCGCCGGACCGTGCGGTCTCGCTGCCGCTGTAGAACTCAAGAAGATCGGGCTGAATCCGCTCGTCATCGAGAAACAGAACGTCGTCCATTCGATCTCGCGGTACCCGGTCTACCTCGAGTTTTTCAGCTCGCCGGAGAATCTGGAGATCGATGACATTCCGTTCACGACGGCCGGACCGAAGCCGACGCGGCTTGAGGCGCTGCATTATTATCGCACGGTTGCGCTTCGCAGAGGCGTCCGCATCCATACGTTCACGACCGTCGAACGGCTGTCCGCGAAGCCCGAAGGCGGTTTCGCGCTCGAGGCGCGCCGCCGGGCGACGCGCCCGGTCCGCTACGAGGCGGATATCGTCATCGTGGCGACCGGATACTTCGATCATCCGAACCTGCTGGACGTTCCCGGCGAAGATTTGCCGAAAGTGACGCATTTCTTCACCGAAGCCCATCCGTACACGAATACGGACGTCGTCATCGTCGGCGGCGCCAATTCCGCGGTGGATGCCGCGCTCGAGCTCGAACGTGTCGGCGCGCGCGTCACCGTCGTTCACCGCGGCGAGACGCTCGCGCGCGGCGTGAAGCCGTGGGTGCTGCCGGTCTTCATGGCCAAGGTTGACAAAGGCGCCGTCAAGCTCATGCTCCGTTCGAAAGTCGCCGCGATCGCGGAAGAAACGATCGACATCAAGACGCCGGACGGGATCGTGACGCTGCCGAACGACTTCGTGCTGGCGATGACCGGCTTCCACCCCGACCGCCGCTTCCTGTCCGAAGCCGGCGTCGTCATCGAGCCGGAAGGCTGGCCGCGCTACGACGACGAGACGATGGAGACGAATGTGCCGGGCCTCTATCTTGCCGGCGTCGTCGCTTCCCGCAACGAAGCGAACGAGATTTTCATCGAATCCGGCCGCTTCCACGGGCGCAAGATCGCCGCGCATCTGCTGGCGACCGGGCGGATTGCAGGCGTCCCCCGCTGATCCGCGCGGCGGCCGTTCCATCGTCAGGTGAGCGCCGGCACATGCCGCTTCAGGAAAGCGTAGACGGTCCGTCCGTGTCCCGCAGCCGTGAAGTGTCCCGCGAACGGGAACGACACGATCGTCTTCTGTTCCGACGCAATGCCGTTGTAAGCGGCGTAGATCGTCTCCGGCCAGCACACCATGTCCTTCAGCCCGGCGGAGACGAGGATCGGACAGCGGATGCGGTCCGCACAGTTGACGGCGTCGAAATAGCTGAGCGTGGCGAGCACCCGTTCGAGATGCTCCGGATGCCGGTTCACGAACTAGGCCGCCTCCGAGAGCGAGCCCGTCGAATTGAAAATGCCGAAATCCATCTGGCACATGTTCGGAATGTCGGCCACCGCGGCCGCAATGCGCGGATGGAACGCCGCGGCAAGCAGCGTCAGCCCGCCGCCCTGGCTGACCCCCATCATCGCGATCCGGCCGGGATCGACTTCGGGCTGGGCGGCCGCCCAATCGACGGCCTGCAGCGCATCCAGCACGATCGCCTTGTAATAGCAGGTGTCCTTGTCCAGGATGCCCTGGGTGATCCAGCCTTTCACCGTGCCGTAGTCGGTGCCCGCCCGGTTGCCCGTCTCGCCGCCCTGTCCGCGCACATCAAACGCCATGACGGCGTAACCGCGCAGCAGCCAGGCGGCATACTGCTCCGGATCACCCTTCGAACCGGTGTAGCCGTGCGCGATGACCAGGCAAGGATACGGCGCGCTGGCGGGCGGCGGCGGCAGCAGGAACCAGGCGCGGACCGGCGTGCCGCCCCACCCGTCCAGCTTGACCCGGTACGCCCGGATACCGGGAAGCTCCGGATCTGCCTCGGTTCTTGCCCCCTTGCCGCCGAGTTCCGCGCGGATGTCCATCATCGACGACCAGAACGCCTCGTAGTCGTCCCGCGCCGTCCGCACCGGCTGTATGGCGGCCAGCGATTCCATCTTCCGCCGAATATAGTCCGTCAAATCAGCCGTCCCGCCTTTCTTCGGCTCCGGGTTCCGGCGAGCGGCCGGTATCGTGCAGGAAGGTATGAATCCGCTGCATCCGGATCACTTCGTTCGGTTCCAATCCGGTGCGGAAATAGGCGTACATATAGGCCGCTTCCAGAAACGCAAGCGCCGGATAGACCACGATCTGTCCGTTCGTATACGGGTTGTCGAGCAGCACCTGCCATTCGCCTTCCCGATGGTCCGGAGGGATGCGGAGAAAAACGTCGCGCTTGTATGCGGCGATGGATGCGAACTCTTCCCAGATGCGGGCCCACGAAGGGCTGATCCGTCCCGGCTCGGGCAGCACGTCGCGCCCGCGCCTGATCAGCCGCTCGGCTTCTTCCTGTTGCGGCTCGTCGTATTGCCGCAAGAATGTGCGGAAATCTTCCAGAAAAACGCGCACCGCGGCAAATCCGCCTTTCCGCAGTTCATCGCCGAACACCGCTTCCTGATCCGGCGCCAGTTCCCTGAACCGGGCGAACGATCCGGCCGCCTTCGTCATCGGCATCCCACAAATCCTCCTTGTGTCACGTCCTGAATTTCAGCTTGGCCGGAAGCCGGACAATTTCAAACAAACGGCGCAGCCCCCCTGACGGAAGGTGCGCCGTAGCCTATTGTTGCTTCAGGCCTCCGGATTACAGGTACGGATTCTCGTGCTTCGCTTTCAGCCGCTGCCAGCGCCGCTCGACTTCGTCCTCGAACGACTTCAGCGCTTCGGCGTATTCCGGACGCGCCAGGTGGCGCGTCTTGCCCATCCGTTTCAGCCAGTCGGACACCGGAATCCGCTTGCCCTTCTCCTCGGGGTTGTACGTGATGTTCGTCACCCCGTGCTCGACCTCGTAAAGCGGGAAGAAGCAGCTGTTGACCGCGTCGTCGATGAGCTCCTGGCCGATTTTCTCTTCCGAGAGCCAGTTCAGCGGACAGGTGATCAGAATCTTCCCGTAGACGAGGCCTTCGTTCTGCGCGTAATATTGCGCCTTCGCCGCTTTGCGGACCAGGTCCAGCGGCTGGCTTTCCGCTCCCGTAAATACATACGGAATGTTCGTGGCCGCCATGATCTGCGGCGTGTCCTTGTGGTGGAACAGCTTGCCGCCCTGATGCTTGCCGACGTTCGAGGTCGACGTCCGGTGGCCGAGCGGCGTCGAGTACGACAGCTGCGCGCCCGTATTCATGTAGCCTTCGTTGTCGTATTCAAGGATGATCATCTTATGATTGCGGAGCGCCGCGCCGATCGCCGGACCCATGCCGATGTCCATGCCGCCGTCGCCCGTGATCATGACGAACGTGAAGTCGTCCTTCAGGCCGAGATGGTCAAGCTCGCCGCGCCGCTTGCGCTCCCAGAACATCTCGACGACGCCGGACAGCGTCGCGGCACCGTTCTGGAACAGGTTGTGGATATACGTCGCCTTGTGGGACGAGTACGGATAACCGGTCGTAACGACCATCGCGCAGCCGGTCTGGAAGAGCGCGACGATGTCGCCCTCGATGCCCTTGAAGAACAGCTCGAGGCCGGAGAAAATGCCGCAGCCCGGGCAGGCGCCGTGGCCCGGCGCAAGCCGCTTCGGTTTCTTCGTCAGATTGCGGAGCGGCGGAACCTTCACTTTCAGTTTGCCCGTTTCCTCGTCCTTCTCCACCGTGATGAGGCCGGTCTTCAGGTCCTCGTACTTCATCGGCTCGAGAACCCGCTTCGGCGCCTTGGCCGGGTCGCCCGGCGTATGGCCGTAATAGTCGAACGGCTTCTCGACGTAGCCTTTCTCGGCCGCGTCAATCGCAAGCTCGAAGAAATGATGGCCGTCTTCGGCGTAGAAGTCCTTGCCGCCGAGGCCGTAGACCCGGCTGATCACCTTCGTCGTCGAGTTGCCGTGCGAGAACAGCGCCGCCTTCACTTCGAGCGTCATGTTGCCGCCGTAGGCGCCGTACGAATCGGCGCGGTCGCCGACCGTAACCGCCTTGACGTTCTTCAGCGCTTCGGCGATTTCCTTCTGCGGGAACGGGCGGATGATGTTCGGCGTGATCGCGCCCGCCTTGACGCCCTTCGCCCGTAGCTGGTCCACGACGTCCTTGATGATCTCCGACGCCGAGTTCAGCAGGAAGACGGCGACCTCCGCGTCTTCCATCCGGTACAGATCGAGCTTCGGATAATCGCGGCCGGTGAGCACGGCGTACTCTTTGCGGATCTCTTCAAAGACGTCCGCCGCGCGGTACATCGCTTCCGATTGCTGATAACGGTTGTTGATGAAGTCCGGTTCGTTCATGTACGGGCCGACCGTGATCGGATTGTTCCGGTCGAGCACGTGCGGGAACCCTTCCGGCGGCTGCTCGCCGATGAACTTGAGCACGTCTTCGCGGTGCGCGAACGTCTGCACGCGCCGCTTCTGGTGCGACGTGAAGTAGCCGTCCGACGCGACGATGACGGGCAGCCGGACGTCCGGATGTTCGGCCAGCTTGATCGCCATGATGTTCATGTCATAGACGGCCTGCGGATCGCGCGCGAGCAGAATCGGCCACCCCGTATTGAGCGCGTAGTACAGGTCGGAATGATCGCCGTGGATGTTGAGCGGTCCCGACACCGAACGGCAGACCAGGTTCATCACCATCGGGAAGCGCGTGCCGGATTGCACCGGCAGCTGCTCCAGCATGTACAGGAAGCCGTTCGCGCTGGTCACGTTGAACACGCGCCCGCCGGCGACGGAAGCGCCGTAGCAGATGCCGGCCGAGCCGTGCTCGCCGTCCGCCGGTATCAGCTTGATGTCATGCTGGCCGTTCGCCTTCATGAGGTCGAGGAATTGCGCGACCTCCGTGGACGGCGAAATCGGGAAATACCCCATGACATGGTAGTTGATCTGATGTGCGGCGTAAGCCGCCATCTCGTTGCCGGATTCATAGACCATCCGCTGCTCGACCGTGCCGGCCGGGCGTTCCTTGCTGATCTCGATCGCCATGCTCATTCACCTCGCAGATGAATTGTCGCCGGAGCCTTACGCGTTCGCGAGCGCGAAGCGGTGCGGCACGCGGTGTTCCTCGCCGTAGCCGTCCGTCTCCCGCTCGGCCGTAAGCGCTTCGGTCGGGCAGGCGACGACGCATTTCAGGCAGCCCTTGCAGTATTGGTAGTCGATCCCCTGCAGGAACATCTGCGGACGGCCTTTCTTGTCGGGCTTCTCCTCCCAGACGAAACAGAAGTCGGGACAGGCCGTGTCGCAGGCCGCGCAGTGGATGCATTTGTCTTCATGGAAATGCGGCATCATGCCCGCGCGGGATATGCTGAGATCCTTCAGGATGCTGTTGCCGGGATTCGTGACCGTGCCGCCGATCGGCTGCGTTTCATACCCGAGAATGGGAATGTCCCAGCGGGTCGGCTTCGGCATTTCGACGCCTTCGGACAGAGTGAACGTCTGGAATTTCACTTCGTTGTAGCCGCGTTCGAACGTCCGGATCGCCGGCTCGACGGCCTGCGGATACTTTTTCTCGAGCGACTTGCGAATGACGCCCTTCATGAATTCGGGATCCAGGAAATCGCACAGTCTGAACAGTCCGCCCAGCATCGCCATGTTGACGCGGTTCTTCTCCTCGAGCGCAATGCCCGTTGCGTCGACGACCGCGATCGTGCCGCCGAGCAGCTTCAGTTTGTCTTTGAGCTGTTCGGGCGACTTGGCCGAGTTGACGAGCACGATGCTGTCCTCGTAGATGCCGCTGATGACGTTGACCGTCTTGTACAGGTTTTCATGGAAAATGCCGACGATATGCGGCCGCTCGACCGGAGTCGTGTCCCGGATATGGACATCGGGCGCGCAGAAACGGATATGCGCCTTGACCGGCGAACCTTTCTTCTCCGAGCCGTAGGATGAGAAACTGACACCGTTGAATCCGCTTCCAACGACGCCTGCTTCGGCCAGCATCTTGCCGGCGAGATTGGCGCCGAGTCCGCCGATGGATTCCAGGCGAATCTCAAAGAAACCAAGCTCGTTCGTCTTCGGCAATACAGCCATGTCCCCACTTCCTTCTCGATTCGATTGGTCTTCCGTGTGCTCCTTCTCCTGTCGATGCGGCGACTATCGCAGCGATTTGCTTCTAGTATAACAGCATATGCCGAACTCTGAAAGAGGAGGCAGAAAATTGTGTGTTTTCACATAAATCAGGGCTCGTAGATCATTTTCTTCGTCATGCCGCCGTCGACGGTCAGGTTGATGCCGGTGACGAAGTCGTTGGCCGGATCGGTCAGATAGAAGCACGCCCGGACGATGTCGTCAGGCCTGCCGACGCGCCCCGCCGGATGCTGCGCGTGGTCGATGCCGCGCAGGGCGCCGTAATCGCCCGTCTCGATCCAGCCCGGGCTGATGCAGTTGACGCGGATGCCGTCCGGACCGAGCGACGCCGCCAGCGCGTGGGTCAGCGCGACGATCCCGCCCTTCGACGCGGCATAGGCTTCCGTATGCGGCTCCGACATGAACGCGCGCGTCGAGGCGATGTTGACGATCGAGCCGCCCTTGCCGGCGCGCCGCATCCGCATGGCGGCTTCCCTGGCGCACAGGAAAGCGGCCCGGAGGTTGACGCTCAGCACGCTGTCCCATTCTTCCCAGGTCAGCTCGTACGGGCTTTTGGTGATGCCGAACCCGGCGTTGTTGATGACAATGTCCGCGTGCAGCGACTGTTCATCCATGGATTGAAACAGCTCTTCAATCTGTTTTGGTACAGCCAGATCGGCAGGGATAAAAACGACATCCGCCTCCCCCGTGACGCCGCGAATCCGGCTTGCGATCTCCTCTCCCCGGCCGCGGTTCACATCGGTCATGACGACGGGATGCCCCGCCTTCGCGTACGCCTCGGCCAGCCGGCTGCCGATTCCGCCGGCCGCGCCGGTGATCAGTACGCGGCCTTTCGCCGCCTCATTCATGTTCCATCCCCTCTCCCGCTTCCAGTTTTGCGAGCCTGCCGGCCATCATGTCCCGCCAGTCGGCCGACAGCCCGTCCGCTTCGAGCACCCGCCGGATGGCGTCCCCGTCGCGCTTGCGATAGGCCGCGGTATGCGCCGCCTCGGCAACGGTCGGGCTGTCCGTCCGCTTTTCGATCCGCGTGATCCGGTCGCCTGCCACAACCGTCCCTTCTTCGAGGACGCGGAAATACCACCCGGTGAAGCCCGACTTCAGCACTTCGTCCGGCAGCTGAGGCCTGCCGTGGCGCATCCCCAGCTTGAAGCAGGGCATGCGCGGCTGCGTTACCTGGAACAGGGCAGTGCCGATGCGGAAGATGTCGCCGATATGGACGTCGGTCTCGCGGTATCCGCTGATGGAGAAATTTTCGCCGAACGCGCCGAAGCCGCACGGCTTCCCCCACAGATTTTCCCAATAGGAGCGGTGATCGTAGGTGTATACACATGCGGCCCGGTCAGGACCGCCGTGATTCACTTTGTCGGCCTGCCCGTCGCCCGGCAGTCCGTTCCGCAGCGCCCGCACGGGACCTTCCGCCGGAACTTTCAGGATGCCGCTCTCGACCGTTTTCGAACCATGCCTGAGTTCGGCCGGCATGCCGACGTTGACCGACAGCAGCACGCCTTCGCCGGAATTCGTCTCTTTCACGCCCTCACCCTTCATTCATTCTATTTTTTGTCATTATACCGGCATTGCGGCGGCGCGGACAATGAAATTCATCACTGCGCATCCGGCGCATGGATATAAAAAAATCGACAGCGGCGATGCGGATGCCGCTGTCGAAATGCGAATCTTCATGCATCTTCCTGCGCTTGCCCGGGAAATGCGTTCAATCATTGACGTTCATGACCCCGAGCGGGCTGTCCTCGCGCACGATGTCCGACAGGTCGAAGACCGATATCGGGAAATACGGGAAGCCGAACACGTAAGGCGTAATCTCGTATTGCTGGAAGTACAACACGAGCGCCCGGTCGGCAATGTAGAAGTCCGTGTCCGGGGTGACGGTCACCTGCGTGTTCTCGTACACGGGGATGTCCCGCCGCCGGACCTGCTCCCGGACCATCTCCGTCAGCCGCTCGAGATACGGGCTGCCGGGCTTGAACAGATCGCCGAGCTTGTGGACGCGCCCCGTATCGGTATCATACGTACGCGACGTCTGCAGCGTCCGGCCGTGCGCGCCGCCGGTGTAGGCGTAATTGTACAGCGATATGCTGAACACGCCCCGCTCGTTCGTCTTCACTTCGAACCAGCCGAGCATCTCGGCGCGCGGATCGTCGAGCGGTCCCTGCTGCGCTTCCAGCGACCGCTCCGCCTCCTGAAGCGACTGGCGGATGCGGCTCTGCGCCTCCAGATTCGGAAGGCCGCTGATGAACGGCGACCAGATTTCGGTCTTCGGCCGCGTCAGACGAACGGCCTGCACGATGAGGGGCAAACGGAATGCCATGCGCCAATGCACCTGCCTTGAATGGAATGGTACATTCTATGCAGGCGCCCGCCGCGTCATATCCGACCCGTCATCCCCGTTTCCGGCATGTGCCCTGTTACAGCATCGACCGTTCGCGGCCGGTCAGCCGCCGGCCGGCGACATCGAAGACGACGCGCCCTTCGCTCAAGCCGACGATGCGGTCGGCGAATTTCTCCGCCCATTCGAGATTGGACAGTACCGCGACTATGGCAATGCCGCGTTCGCACATCGCCTTCAGATCCGTCAGAATCCGCTCCGCGGAATGCGGATCGAGGCCGGTGACCGGCTCGTCGAGCAGAAGCGCGCGCGCGCCGTGCACGAGCGCCCGGGTGATGGCGACGCGCTGGCGTTCGCCGCCGCTGAGCGCGGACGCTTTCATGTGCGCCTTGTCGAGCAGGCCGACCTGTTCGAGCACATCCATGACACCCATATAGTCATCGTTGCGGACCGAGCCGATCATTCTGCGCCAGAGCGGCGTCTGATACCGCGTGCCGACGAGCGCGTTCTTCAGCGCGGTGCGGTTCGGATTGAGATCGGGCTTTTCTTCCAGATAGGCGATTTCCCGTTTCACGCGCATTTTCGCCTTCCATCCGCCCTTGAACACGTCTTCGCCGTCCAGCAGCAGCTGACCGCTCGTCCAATTCTCGCGCAGCGCGAGACACTTCAGCAGCATCGACTTGCCGCTGCCGCTCGCCCCGACCACCGCGGTGAATTGCCCGCGCTCCGCCTGGAAATCGACGTCCGCAAGCACCGTTTTGCCGTCGACAAGCCGTTTGGTCAATTTTCTCGCTTCGATCATGTCGCCCCTCCAACGTCCCAGCTTGCTCAAAAAATAGTCTAAGGGAATCGAGAAATACTTTCCACGCGAACAAATGTTTGCTATAATGGGAACAGGAACAAATGTTCTCCTTATTCATTCCAGGTGATCCGGAGGTGCCGATTCATGAGAAGCTGCGAGCATTACCGGTTTATCGAACGCCATCGTCCCTGGCGGGACCTGACGTTCAAGTTCTATTCGGACGGCGCCCTGACCATCATTGACAACGCCTCGGATACCGTCCTCTCGCCCAAGGATCTGAAGGGAGACAGCCTGGATTTCTACGTCAGGAAGCGCATCGCCTTCATCAAGAACGACCTCGCCCGGAAGCGTGCCTTGTATGCGTAACCGGATCCTTGCCGGGACCCGCCGATTTGACTGGCGGGTTCCGATCCGTTAGATTGAGGGAGACCGCAGCTTGCAGGATAAGGCATGGAAAACTGTCAGCAGCCGGAGGCAATATGAGACAGACGATCCTGTTCGACCTTGATGATACGCTTGTTCATTGCAATCGCTATTTCTTCATGGTCATCGACCAGTTCGCGGACTGGATGGCCGACCGGTTCAGGCGGGAAGGTCTCGACCCCGCCGAAGTGCGCCGCGTGCAGGCCGAGATCGACATCGCCGGCGTCCAGGTCGTCGGCTTCGACAGCGAGCATTTTCCCCGCTCGTTCGTCGAGACGTACCGGCATTTCGCCGCGCAGTTCGGCGTGAAGCCGTCGCGCGACGACGAGGAGACGGTGCGGCGGCTCGGCCGGAGCGTCTACGAGCTCGAGACGGAACCGTATCCGCACATGGAGGAAACGCTGGACCGGCTGAAGGAAGAAGGCCATGAGCTTCATCTGTATACCGGCGGCGAGCCGGAGATTCAGCGCCGGAAGATCGACAAGTTCAATCTGCAGCGCTATTTCGGTTCGCGCATCCATATCCGCCGGCACAAGAACGCCGACGCGCTGGAGCAGATTGCCGCATCGTGCGGTTTCGACCGCAGCCGCACCTGGATGATCGGCAATTCGCTTCGCACCGATGTCATCCCCGCGCTGAAGGCCGGCATTCACGCCATCCATGTGCAGGCGGAGACGGAATGGCAGTACAATATCGCCCGCGTCGACGTCGAGCCGAAGGGCGCTTTCATCCGCCTGAAACAGCTCATAGATGTGCCCGAGGCCATCGCCGGTTACGTCCGAACGCGGATGGTCCGCTGACAAGGAAGGGCTTGGCGCTGCCGTATGGCGCGCCAAGCCCTTGTTGTGGTTTATTCGGGTTCCGGTGCGATTTCGCCGGTCGCCGGATCGACCAGCCGCAGCCGGCCTTTCGCCTTCGTGCCTTCCGGCAGCGTCAGCACGAGCGGCCTCGTCTTGCCGGATGTCGCCAGCGACGCCGCCATCGCGGCGGTGATCCGCTTGCCGGCGTACTGTTTCCAGATGACGAATCGGCAGCCCTCGCGATAGCGGGAGCAGCCGTATCCCCGCTTCCCCTCGATGAGCGTGCCGCCGCAGCCCGGGCGCGGACAGGGGGCGATGGCGGCCGGCTGCCGCGCCTTGTCGCCGGCGGAAACGGAACCCGCGGGTTGGCCCACCGTGTTGCTGCCTGACGGACCGGATGCGATTTTCGCCGTTTTCACCGCTGTACTGCTTCCCGGAACGCCGGCAGCATCCGCAGCCGCTTTTGCCGCCCTCCTGGCGGACTTCTTGCCGGCAACGGTTTCCGCCGCTTGTGTCCGCCTCGCTCTTCCCTGCTTGCCGGATCGGCCTCCGCGTTCCGGTTCGGCGAATGTGCCTGGCGGCACCGGACGCTGCATGCGGACCAGCTCGACGATCTTCACCGCGAACCGCCGCACATTGTCCATGAACTGCTCGTCGGACGCTTCGCCGCGCGAAATCTGATGCAGCCGCTGCTCCCAGCGTCCCGTCATCTCCGGCGACGTGAGCAGCTCGACACCCGCCCCGCGGATCAGCTCGACCGCGGCGACGCCCTTCGGCGTAATCTCGATCGCTCGGCCTCTCAGCGCGGCATACCCGACCTGCTTCAGCCGTTCGATCGTCGCGGCGCGGGTCGCGGGTGTGCCGAGCCCGGTTTCCTTCATTGCCTCGCGCAGGTCTTCGTCCTCGATCATCCGGCCCGCCGACTCCATCGCCTTCAGCAGCGTGCCTTCGGTGTACGGCTTGGGCGGCTTGGTCGTTTTCTCCGCGATGTTGACGCCTTCGCAAAGGACCGGCGCATCGGGGTCCAGCGTGAAACCGCCGGTGACGATCTGCGTTCCGTCTTCGTCCCCGTCTTCCCCGTCCCGGTCGGACTTGCCGCGTCTGCCCTTTTTGCCGTTCCCGCCGTCATCCGTCTCGAGCACCGCTTTCCAGCCGGCGTCAAGCTGTTCCTTGACCGTCGTCTTGAACGTCTCGTCCGCCGCTTCCGTTACGATCTCATGCACCCGGTAAACGGCCGGCGGATAATAATGGGACAGGAACCGGCGCACGATCATATCGTAAAGCTTGCGCTCGTCGGGCGTCAGGCTGCCCGGCTTTTTCGGCGTCGGAAGAATCGCGTGGTGATCTTCCACCTTCGCCGGATTGCAGACCGCCTTGTTGCCGCGGTGGACAAGCCGCATGTCGGATCCGGCGGCAACCCGGTCGTACGGTGCGAGGTCCCGCAGCATGGCGAGCGCCTTGTGCATGTACGGAATGTTTTCCTCCGTGACATAGCGGGAACTGGTGCGCGGGTAGGTGATGACCTGGTGCCGTTCGTACAGCGACTGGGCGAGATCGAGTGTTTTTTTGGCGGAAAAGCCGTACTTTGCGTTCGCTTCCCGCTGCAGCAGCGTCAGATCGTACAGCCGGTACGGATACTCCTTCTGCTCGCTTACGTCATATTCGGCGATGCGGCCGGTCCGGCCCGCAGCCTTCCCGGCAATCGCCTCCGCCGCCTCGCGGCTCGTCAGCCGCTCGCCCGTCCGGATGCCGCGATAGGCCGTATTTCCGGAGAGAAACCGCCCGTGAACGGTATAATACGTCTCCGGACGGAACGCTTCGATCTCCTTGTGCCGCTCATAGAGCAGCGCGAGCACGGGCGTCTGGACGCGCCCGGCGGACAACAGCGTCCGGTGCCGGATCGTGAACGCCCGCGAGGCGTTCATCCCGATCAGCCAGTCCGCCTGGCTGCGCGCCCGCGCCGCCCGCGTCAACGCGTCGAATTCGCGGTCGCTTCGCAGCTCGGCGAAGCCGCGGCGGATCGTCTCCGGCGTCAGGTCGGATATCCAGAGCCGGTCGACGGGAAGATTCAGCTTCAAATATTCCCGGATCAAGTGGAAAATGAGCTGCCCTTCCCGGCCCGCGTCGCAGGCGTTCACGATGCGGTCGCACCGTTTCGCCAGCTCCGCGATGATCTTGAGCTGATCTTTCGTCTTCGGGTTCGGCTGCAGCTTGAACGCCGCGGGCAGAATCGGCAAATCTTCGTCCCGCCACTTCTTGTATTTGGCGTCGTAGCTTTCGGGTTCGGCGAGGCTGACCAGATGGCCGATCGCCCAGGTAATGATGTAGCTTTCGCCCTCCAGATAGCCTTGCCGCCGGGCGGCGCCCGGTTCGATGACGCGGGCGATCGTCCGGCCCATGTCCGGTTTCTCCGCGATGACGAGTGTCTTCACCCGCTTGTAACCGCTCCTTCCCCGCCGCCTGACAAATATTGTTCCATGGTGCTGAACAGGGCGTTCACGCCGCGATGCCAGAGCGGATCTTCGGCGTATTCCCGGTTGATCCATTCGACCGGATCGACGCCCGCCGGCCGCTCCCGGCTGAGCCGGATGATCGTGCGGGCGGCGACTTCCGCCGAATGGGCAGTCGTCGTATTGAATTCCTGCCAGCTGTGATACACGTTGAACGGATTGTTGGCGATGAGTTCAGCCTGCGGATGATCCTCAGGCACGAAACCCTGTTCCTGGCCGGTAATGGCGAACAGGAGCAGCGGATGGATGTCGAATTCATACGCCGTTCCCATGATCGTCGAAAAATACGGTTCATGCCGCAGCAGCGAATTGCGCGTGGCGAGGTACTCCCGCAGCCTGTCCGCATCGATCTCCTTGTAGCGAAGCCGTACCGGCAGCTCGTTGCCCTCGACCCGGCTTGCGCTCGGCGTCAGAGTATAATCTTGGGACATGGACTCGGGCATCGGCGGAGGAAATGCAGGCATTTCGGCCTTTTTCGAAGCGGCCGTGATGCCGTATGCCGACATGCCGACGGCGAGCAGCGCCGCAAGCGCCGCGTAATGCCAGCG
The DNA here is from genome assembly GCF_003390775.1 of Thermobacillus sp. Lineage (NCBI taxonomy): Bacteria > Bacillati > Bacillota > Bacilli > Caryophanales > Paenibacillaceae > Thermobacillus > Thermobacillus sp. The sequence continues at coordinate 71,767 of NZ_QEWA01000033.1, forward strand.
CAATTGTCGTGCCGGCCGGTCCGGCTGTCCCGAGGCGTGATCCGGTTGCTTCGGGAAAGGCACGACGACGGCGCCGGACGGATGTTCCGCAGCCGCGGCGGAGGCCGGAGACCAACGGCCGGCATCGGAGGCCCGACAGGTCGCGTTTTCCGCGCTCCCCGCTGCCGCCGTCCGCAGGGCGTACCAGGCTTGCAAGCCGTTTTCGGCGCCGGCGAGGGCCGATTCCAGCGCCTCCGCATGAAGCCCCGAACCGAGCCGCTCGGCCGCCCAGGCTTGCAGCGCGCGCAATCGATCCGGTTCGCGCCAATCCAGCTGCATGATCTGCTCCAGCACGTCCGCGGCCGCGACCGGCCGCCGGCCGGCAAGCACGACATGGCGGATGAGCGCATCCGTCAGCCGGCGCCGCAGTGGCGCCTCGAAAGCCGGCAACTGCCGTTCGATGGCGCGCCGCACGGCGTCCGCGACGATCTCCGCATGCCGCTCGCCGGGCAGCGAAGCATATTTCGTTCGCACATAACTCCGGATTCTGCCGACGTCCCCCGGCGTCAGGATCAGCACGTCTCCGCCTGACACAAGCTACCGCTCCCTTGCGCTGCTGTTGGTACAGTTTGCGAGAAGTGATGCTGCTCCTGATTCTACCATATTTCCATGCGGCAGCGTAAGAGATTGCGAGAGTGCCGGGTGCAGGAAGCCGCTGCAGCGCGGCATGGCGTCCGGAGCGCCATGGTGTCGGGTCCGCCGCAGCTCATGCCCCCAAGCAAATCGGGACCGCCCGAATGTCATCCATCAACGGTGACTTCCGGGACAGCCCCTTCATCATGCGTCGCGCGTCACGGCAGCTGCGTCGACCCCATCAGATAGCGGTCCACTTCGCGCGCCGCCTCGCGGCCTTCGTTGATCGCCCACACGACCAGGCTCTGGCCGCGGCGCATGTCGCCTGCGGCGAACACCTTCTCGACGTTCGTGCGGTACTTGCCGTATTCCGCCTTTACGTTCGAGCGGCGGTCCGTCTCCAGCCCGAGCTGCTCGATCAGCGTCCGCTCCGGCCCTTCGAAGCCGACCGCGATCAACACGAGATCGGCCTTCCACACCCGCTCGGTGCCGGGAATTACCTTGTAGATCTTGCGCCCCGTCTCGTCGACGATCCGCTCGATCCCGACCGTGTGCAGCTCCTTCACATGGCCGTTCTCATCGCCGACGAACTTCTTCGTCAGCACCGAGAACGCCCGCGGATCTTCGCCGAACAGCGCCTTTGCTTCCTCGTGCGCGTAATCGAGCGTATAGACGTTCGGAAATTGCGGCCACGGATTCGCAACCGGGTCCCGCGACAGCGGCGCCCGGGCATGGGTGCCGAACTGCGTAACCGAGCGGCAGCCGTGGCGCAGCGCCGTTGCGACGCAGTCCGTGCCGGTATCGCCGCCGCCGATGACGATGACGTCCTTATCCTTCGCGTCGATATAATTGCCGTCCTTCAGACCGCTGTCCAGGAAGCTTTTGATCGTCGCGTTCAGGAAATCCATCGCCATATGAATGCCCTTCAGATTCCGGCCTTCGATGTCGATGTCGCGCGCCTTCGTCGCGCCGCCGCACAGGACGACGGCGTCGTATTCCTCGACCAGTTTCTGCGCCGGAATGTCGCGGCCGATCTCCGTGTTCGTGATGAATTCAATGCCTTCCGCCTTGAGCAGATTGACGCGGCGTTCGACGATCGACTTGTCGAGCTTCATCGTCGGAATGCCGTAGGTGAGCAGCCCGCCGATCCGGTCGGCCCGCTCGTACACCGTCACATCGTGTCCGGCCTTGTTCAGCTGCGCAGCCGCGGCGAGTCCGGCCGGACCCGACCCGACGACCGCCACGCGCTTGCCGGTCCGCTTCTGCGGCGGCTGCGGCACAATCCAGCCTTCCTCGAAGCCCCGGTCGACGATCGCCTGCTCGATCGTCTTGATCGCAACCGGCTCGCCGATCAGCCCGACCGTGCAAGAGCCTTCGCACGGCGCCGGGCAGACCCGGCCCGTGAACTCGGGAAAATTGTTCGTCTTGTGCAGCCGGTCAAGCGCCTCGCGCCACAGTCCGCGGTACACGAGGTTGTTCCATTCCGGAATGAGGTTGTGCAGCGGACAGCCGGATACGCCGCCGGCCAGTTCGATGCCGGTATGGCAGTAGGGCGTGCCGCAATCCATGCAACGCGCACCCTGCGTGCGCAGCTGCTCCTCGTCCATGTGAAGGTGAAATTCATACCAGTCGCGGACCCGCTCGAGCGGATCGCGGTCTCTCGGAATTTCGCGTTTGTATTCCATGAATCCGGTCGGCGTGGACATCGGTATTCCCCTTTCCAGCGGCCCCGCCATCGGTCTTGTCCGACCGAACGCGGTCTGGCCGCGCTTCGCGGCAGTTCTCGATAATCCTAATCGTACCATCCCGCGGTGCCGATCATAATGGATTATCCGCACAACTATTTGCACTTCATGACGAAGGCCGGGAAAAGGGGATGGGTTATTCGCCAACCGGTTTGTGCACGTAAGTGTTGAATCGGAACGAATAGACGTGGCGCTCGTCCGCCGGGTGGTGTTCACTTTCCACAAGCACCCATTCGGCCGGATTCCATTCCGGGAACCGGGCGTCGCCCTCCACTTCCGCATCGACTTCCGTCAGCAGCATCCGGTCGGCATGGGGCAGAAACTGGGCGTACACTTCCGCCCCGCCCGCCACCATCAGTTCCCCGTCTCCGTAACGCGACAGCGCCTCTTCCACCGAATGGACGACTTCGCAGCCTTCCGGCCGGTAATCGGACTGGCGCGTCAGCACGACGTTCAGACGGTTCTTCAAGGGTCCGCCCGGCAGCGACTCGAACGTCCGCCGTCCCATCAGCACGGTGCGGCCGAGCGTCGATCGCATGAAAAATTTCAAATCATCCGGCAGCCTCCACGGCAGCCCGTTGTCCCGTCCGATGACGCGATTGCGCGCCATGGCGGCGATCAGCGTAATCGTCATGTCAACCTCCGGCAGCAATCTGCATAAACCAACCGTTTCTCACACGGCGACGGGCGCCTTGATCGCGGGATGCGGGTCGTAACCTTCGACGGCGATGTCGTCCATCTCGTAGTCGAAGACCGACTTCACATCCGGATTCAGACGGAGCCTCGGCAGCGGCCGCGGATCGCGGGACAGCTGCGTCCGCACCTGATCGATATGATTGAGATAGATGTGCGCGTCGCCGATCGTATGGACGAATTCGCCGGCCGTAAGGCCGCATTCCCGGGCGATCATGTGCGTCAGCAGCGCGTAGCTCGCGATGTTGAACGGCACGCCCAGAAACAAGTCGCCGCTCCGCTGGTAGAGCTGGCACGACAGCCGCCCGTTTGCGACCCAGAACTGGAACAGGACGTGGCACGGCGGCAGCGCCGCCCGTTCCGGCACCGCGTCTTCCGGCGACCAGGCCGTCACGATCAGCCGGCGCGAATCGGGATTGCGCTTGATCTCGTCAATGACATTGCGCAGCTGATCGATCGTCTCGCCGCGCGACGTCTCCCAGCGGCGCCACTGCTTCCCGTAGACATTGCCCAGCTCGCCGTATTTCGCGGCGAACGCGTCGTCTTCGAGGATGCGGCGCTTGAAGATCGCTTCCTGCTCTTCGTAAAGCTTCGCGAATGCCGGGTCTTGCTGCGCGCGCAGCCCGAAATTCGTCATGTCGGGGCCGTCATAATCCGGGCTTTCCACCCAGCGCTTGAACGCCCATTCGTTCCAGATGTTGTTGTTGTGTTGAAGCAGATAGCGAATGTTCGTGTCGCCGCGGATGAACCAGAGCAGCTCGTTGGCCACCAGGCGGAACGCCACCCTTTTGGTCGTCAGCAGCGGAAATCCTTCCCCGAGATCAAAACGCATCTGGCAGCCGAACACCGACAGCGTTCCCGTCCCTGTCCGGTCTTCCTTGCGCACGCCATTGTGAAGCACGTGATCCAGCAGATCAAGATATGCTCTCTCGTTCTTGCTCATTGCTCGCCCTCCGCCATGACCATTGATATCCCTATTGTACCATGTTTCGGACGGGGCCGGTTGAAATGTTGCGGAACGCCGGCTATTTTCCGCTCCTTCTCCGCCTGCGCTCCTGCCGCTGCGCATGCCGATCTTCCGCGGACTCGTGCAGCCAGCGTTCCTCTTCCGTCTCGGGGTAGACCTCCGGGATGGGCGCCGGCCTGCCGTCTTCCCCGAGCGCCACGCCGGTGAGGAACGCCGTGACGGTCGTCTGCCGCTCGCCGGTATACGGCTGTTCGGAGTCGACCTTCACATAGATTTCCATCGACGACCGGAACGTCCGGGTGACGAACGCCTCGAGCTGGATCACTTCGCCGAGCCGGATCGGCTTCAGGAAGTCCATGCTGTCGCTCGACGCGGTGACAACCGGCTTGCGCGCATGCCGCATTCCGGCAATCGCCGCCGTCTTGTCGATGTATTCCATCAGCTTGCCGCCGAACATCGTGCCGTGATGATTCGTGTCCTGCGGGAAGACGAGCTGTGTCATGATCGTTCGGGACGCGCCGCATGGCTTGCGGTCTTGCGCGCTTTCCATCGGGCTCTCTCCTTTCTCTGTCCAAAAAACAAAAGGAGGAACCGCCGACTGCGGCAGTCCTCCCCCATGTTCTCGATTATGACTCTCCGTCAACGGACGATCGCGTGGATCGGATGGCCGAGCGCCACTTCGGCCGCTTCCATGACCATCTCGCCGAGCGTCGGATGCGCGTGGATCGTCAAGGCCACATCTTCCAGCGTGGCGCCCATCTCGATCGCCAGGCCCATCTCGGCGATCAGGTTGGACGCTTCATGGCCGGCAACCTGCGCGCCGAGCAGCAGGCCCGTTTCCGCGTCCGCGACCAGCTTCACGAAACCTTCGGCGGCGCCGAGCGAGACGGCGCGGCCGTTCGCGCCGTACGAGAAGCGGCCGACCTTCGTCTTGTACCCCTGCGCCTTCGCTTCGGCGTCGGTCAGGCCGACGCTCGCGCATTCCGGATCGGAGAAGCAGACCGCCGGAATGCAGCGGTAGTCCACTTTGCTCGGCAGGCCGGCGATCGCTTCGGCCGCGACCTTCGCCTCATACGTCGCCTTGTGCGCAAGCGCCGGACCCGGCACGATATCGCCGATCGCGTAGATGTGCGGAATGTTGGTGCGGCATTGATCGTCGACTTCGACGAGGCCGCGGTCCGTCAGCTTGATGCCGATCAGATCGAGGCCAAGCTCGCCGTCGGTGTTCGGACGGCGTCCGACCGTAACCAGCAGGTAGTCGGCCGTCACTTTCTTCTCTTCGCCGCCGACCGTGAACGTCACCGTCACATCCTTGTCGGTCTGTTCGGCCGATTGCGCCTGCGCGCCGGTGTAGACGTCGACGTTCGACGACGCCAGTTTCTTCGCCACAAGCCGCGACATTTCCGGATCGAAGCCGGGCAGGATCGTGTCCGCGCCTTCGATGACCGTTACCTTCGTGCCGAACTTCGCATACATTTGGCCGAGTTCGATGCCGATGTAGCCGCCGCCGATGACGACCAGGCTTTGCGGCCGCTCCGGCAGCGACAGCGCCTCGGTCGACGACAGGATGCGGCCGCCGAACGGGAATGCCTTCAGCTCGATCGGCCGGGAGCCGGTCGCGATGATGCAATGTTTGAACCGGTAGCGCGGCGATTCCTGCTCATTGAACACGCGCGCTTCGTGCTCGTTGATGAACATCACTTCGCCGCTGAAGAACTGCACTTTGTTCCCCTTGAGCAGCGCGTTGACGCCGCCGGTCATTTTGGACACGACACTATTCTTGTGCTCCTGCACTTTCGCCCAGTTGACGGACGGTTCGCCGGCCTCAATGCCGAACTGAGCCGCGTGCTTGACCGCTTCATACTGATGCGCGGCCGAAATGAGCGCCTTCGACGGAATGCAGCCGACGTTCAGACATACGCCGCCGACATACTGCTTGTCGACGCACAGGACGGAGAACCCGAGCTGCGCGGCGCGGATGGCGGCTACATAGCCGCCAGGGCCGGCGCCGATGACGAGCACGTCGATATCGAGGGATGCGTCGCCCACGACCATCGGTTACACCTCCATGACCAGCAGTTCCGGATCGCCGAGGAGCTGCTTGATGTAGTTCAGGAAATTTTGCGCCGTGGCGCCGTCGATCAGCCGGTGGTCGAAGCTGAGCGAGAGTGCGAGCACCGGCGCGGCGACGATCTCCCCGCCGCGGACGATCGGTTTCTCCGCGATGCGGCCCGTGCCGAGAATCGCGACTTCCGGATAGTTGATGACCGGCGTGAAGAACATGCCGCCCGCCGAGCCGATGTTCGTGATCGTCATCGTGCTGCCGCGCAGCTCATGCGGCGCGAGCTTGCCTTCGCGGCCGCGCGCCGCCAGGTCGCGGATCTCGTCCGCGATCATCCAGATGCTCTTCCGGTCGGCGTCCGCGACGACCGGCACGATCAGGCCGGCATCCGTATCCGTCGCGATGCCGATGTTGTAGTACTTCTTGTAGACGATCTCCTGCGTCTCTTCGTCGAGCGACGCATTCATGATCGGATACTCGCGCAACGCGGCGACGAGCGCCTTCACGATGAACGGCAGATACGTCAGCTTGACGCCCTTCTTCTCCGCGAGCGGCTTCGCCTTCGCGCGCAGTTCGACGAGCTTCGTCACGTCGACTTCGTCCATCAGCGTCACGTGCGGCGCGGTATAGACCGACTTCACCATCGCGTTCGCGATCGCCTTGCGAATGCCCTTGAGCGGCACGCGTTCCTCGACGCGAGATCCCGCCGGTACTGCCGCCGCTGCTGTCGGCGCGGCCTGAGCCGCCTCCGCAGCCGGAGCTGCCGGCGCCGCACCGCCCGCCGCCGCGCGGTCTACGTCTTCGCGCGTAATTCGGCCGTTCTTGCCCGTGCCGGTTACCTGCGTCAGATCGACGCCTTTCTCGCGCGCGTATTTGCGTACGCCCGGCGTCGCGAGCACCAGGCCGCCCGCCTTGGGCGCTTCGGCCGCCGCAGGTGCCGCAGGCGCGGGCGGCGCCGACGGCGCGCTTGCTCCCGGCGTTGCCGCCGAAGCCTCCGGTGCCGGCGCCTGGGAGCCTTGCGACTCGCCGCCGGCGGACGGTGCCTGCTCCGGCACGTCGCCTTCGGCTTCAATGACGGCGACGACTTCGCCGACATGGCAGACCTGCCCGTCCTTCACGAGCACTTCCAGCACGGTGCCGTTCACCGGGCACGGCACTTCGACGATCGCCTTGTCGTTCTGCACTTCCATGATGATGTCGTCATCGGTGACCTTGTCGCCGGGCTTGATGTTGATTTTGATAATCTCGCCTTCGTGCAGTCCTTCGCCCAGCTCCGGGAACCGGTATTCGAATCTTGCCACTGGCCTTATCCTCCTCGATTAGAACTCCAGCACTTTGCGGACCGCTTTCGCGATGCGCGCCGGCGTCGGAAGCCAGATGTCCTCGATCTGCGCGAACGGATAGACCGTATCCGGTCCCGCCACGCGGAGCACGGGCGCTTCCAGGTGAAGAATCGCCAGCTCGTTGATCCGTGCGATAATTTCGGCAGCGGCGCCGGCCGATTTCTGCGCTTCCTGGACGACGATCGCCCGATTCGTCTTCTTGATCGACTCCACGATCGTGTCCGTATCCAGCGGGACAAGCGTGCGCAGGTCGATGACTTCCGCCGAAACGCCTTCCTTCGCCAGTTCGTCGGCCGCCTTCAGCGCCGTGTGCACCATCAGGCCGTAGGCGATGATCGTCACGTCCTTGCCCTCGCGGACGACGTTCGCCTTGCCGAGCTCGATCGTATATTCGCCTTCCGGCACTTCCTGACGGAACGCATGGTACAGATTGAGATGTTCCATGAAGAAGACCGGATCGTTGTCGCGGATCGCCGAGATCAGAAGGCCCTTCGCATCAAACGGGTTGGACGGCACGACGACCTTGATGCCCGGCGTCTGCATCGCCAGACCTTCCAGCGCGTCGGTGTGCAGCTCCGCCGCCTTGACCCCGCCGCCCCACGGCGTACGGAAGACGATCGGTGCGTTGTACCGGCCGCCGGAACGGTAGCGCATGCGCGCCGCCTGCACGAACATCTGGTCCATCGCTTCGAAAATGAATCCGATAAACTGAATCTCCGCGATCGGCCGGAAACCTTGAATGCCGAGGCCTACCGCCATGCCGGCGATCGCCGACTCGGCGAGCGGCGTGTCGAACACCCGGTCCTCTCCGAATTCCGCCTGCAGCCCTTCGGTCGCCCGGAATACGCCGCCGACCTTGCCGACGTCTTCACCGAACACCAGCACGTTCGGATCGCGCTGCAGCTCCGTGCGGATGGCGTCGCGGATCGCTTCTTTCATATTCATCTGCGCCATGGTCGCTGGTTCCTCCCCGTTTACTCGAAATCGGCTTTCTGTTCCTCAAGATGCTTCGGCGTCGTCTCGAACATCGAATCGATCAGGCCGGCAACCGTCATTTTTTCGACCGACTCCGCCTTCTTGATCTGTTCGTTCACGACCGACTTCGCCTCTTCCCGGACGCGCGCGGTCTCTTCTTCTGACCACAGCCCCTTCGCCTCGAGATAGCGGCCGAACCGGATGAGCGGGTCTTTCTCCGCCCACTCGCCTTCTTCGTCTTTCGTGCGGTATTTCGTCGCGTCGTCGGCCATCGAGTGCGGACGGTAGCGGTACGTCAGCAGCTCAAGCAGCGTCGCGCCTTCCCCGCCCCGCGCCCGTTCCGCCGCTTCGCGGACGGCGTGGATAACGGCAAGCACGTCCATGCCGTCAACCTGCACGCCGCGGATGCCGGCCGCGATCGCCTTGTGCGCGATCGACAGCGCCGCCGTCTGCTTCTCGAAGGGCGTCGTGATCGCATACCGGTTGTTCTGCACGATGAACAGGGCCGGCAGCTTGTACACGCCGGCGAAGTTCAACGCTTCATAGAAGTCGCCTTCCGACGATCCGCCGTCGCCCGTGTACGCGACGGCGACGCGCTTCTCGCCGCGCTTCTTGAACGCCATTGCGACGCCGACGGCATGCAGCACCTGCGCGCCGATGATGATCTGCGGCATAAGCACATGCACGTCTTCCGGAATCTGCCCGCCGTGCTGATGGCCGCGGGAATACAGGAACGCCTGGTACAGCGGCAGTCCGTGCCAGACGAGCTGCGGCATGTCGCGGTAACCCGGACAGATGAAGTCGTCGCGGTTCAGCGCATACTCGCTGCCGACCATGGACGCTTCCTGGCCGGATACCGGCGCGTAGAATCCGAGCCTCCCCTGACGGCCCAGGTTGACCGCCCGCTCGTCCCAGGTGCGCGTGAACACCATGCGGTACATGATCTCGCGCAGCTGATCGTCCGTCAGTTCCGGCACAAGATCCGGCTGGAGAATTTCGCCTTCGGGCGACAGAATGGAGAGCGGCGTAACCGGCTCCGTCTGCACTTCGTACGGCAGCTTGCTCATCGTATCGTTCACCTCATCGATGAATTGAAATCCGCAAGGACTCTGTTATAGAATCATTATAATACTGTTTCTATGCGAAGGTCAAAAATAAAAACGAGCTAAACCTTTATTTATCGACATTTATTTTATTTTTCATACGGTTTTGTTTATAAAACAGCATGTAGAAATCGTTAGTACAGAATAATACAATCCGATCCGGCGGCAAGGATGCCGACCGCTGCCTGCTTCTTTTGTTTGCCCACCGCCCATCCAATCCATTCAGCCGCCCGCTGAAAGCAAAGGAGCCTGATCAGCCATGAGCGAACCGCACGTGAAACGAATCGTAAAAAAGGAATCCGTGCCCAGCCGTCTGCTTCCGGCCGGATCGCGGGATGTGCGCATCAGTCTGCCGCCCGGCTACAATGAGCTGACGGAATATCCGGTCGTCTACTGCCAGGACGGCGAAGACTTCTTCAACTTCGGACGGATTGCGACGATCGCGTCCGTTCTGATCGCCGAAGGCGAGATCGAGCCGCTTCTCGTCGTCGGCGTCGACGTCGACAAATCGGTGCGCACGCGGGAATACGCGGCGGACGGCGATCTGCACGAAGGGTACACCGCGTTTTTCGCCGAAGAACTCGTTCCCTTCATCGCCGCCCGATACCCTGTCAGAACCGAGCCGGAATACGTGCTTCTCGCGGGCTGTTCGCTGGGCGGCGCCGTCTCGCTGCAGCTGGCGCTTGCGTTTCCGCAGAGATTCGTGAACGTCATGTCGCTGTCCGGCGCGTTCTATCCGTCGTCGCAGGCGGCCATTGCCGCAGCCGGCGGCCTGTCGCATCTCAACATTTTCATGACGGTCGGCCTGCAGGAAACGGCGTTCAAGACGGACCGGGGCGTATTCGATTTCGTCGCCATGAACCGAACAGCGAGGAAGCTGCTGGAAGAGCGCGGCGCACGCGTCGAATATGCCGAACGGGACGGCGAACATCTGTGGGGATACTGGCAGAAAGATGTGCCCGACGGTCTCAAGTGGTTCGCGGGAATGTGAGAAACAAGCAAGCTCCGGGCGCCTCACGGCGCTGCCGGAGCTTCTTTCATTTCCTTGCGGATGCGGCGCAACAGTTCTTCGCATCCTTCTTCCACAAGCGCGTACACTTCTTCGAAGTTGCCCGTGTAATAGGGATCCGGAACGTCCGGGGAGCGCGCGTCCCGCACCAGTTCCATGAACGTCATGACGCGGGCGCCGCCCCTTCCGAACCGTTCCACGTCCCGCCGGTTGCTCGTATCCATGCAGACGATGTAATCGAACGCGTCCAGATCGCGCTTCGTGAATTGCCGCGCCCGGATGCCTTCCCAGGATATTCCCCGGCGGTCCAGCGCTTCCCGGGTTCCGGCGTGCGGCGGTTTGCCGATGTGCCAGTCGCCCGTGCCGGCCGAATCGACGGTGATGCGGTCCGACAGCCCTTCCCGCTCGATCAGATGCCGCATGACCGCTTCGGCCATCGGCGAGCGGCAAATGTTGCCGAGACAGACGAACAAGATGCGGATCATGATGGATCGGCTCCTTCCGATTCGGATTGCTTCCGGTTCTCCCCCCCGTCCGGAACCGGCCTTACGGCGTGGACGGATTCCGCGAAAGCGTGGCGCAGCGAGCGGCGCGGCAGCCGCCATTTGTAGTGCGCGGACAGCATGCGGCAAGCGACGACCGCGGTGAACAGCACCAAATACTCGCTTGTACTGTCAGCCCATCCGAGACCGATGACGAGGCCGGCGCCCATCGCCCATACGGCGTAGATCTCTTCCCGCAGGACGAGCGGCTTGCGGCCCGCGAGCAGATCGCGGATCATGCCGCCGCCGATGCCGGTCAGCATGGCCGCGACGACGACGGCCGGCAGCGCGTGGTTCTGCTGCGTTGCGTAGAGCGCGCCCTGGACGGCGAACGCCGACAGCCCGATGGCGTCGAAAAACGTTTCACTCCGCCGCCAATGCCGGATCCAGGCGACCGGCAGCACGAAAACGACCGCGATCGAAATGATCGCCGCCGTAAGCAGAGACTTCTGGCTCCACAGCGTCGTCACCGGCACGCCGATCAGCAAGTTGCGGACAATCCCTCCGCCGAAGGCCGTCACGAGGCCGAGCACGAACACGCCGAGCACGTCGTACTCTTCCTCCATCGCGACGACCGCGCCGCTCACCGCGAACGCGACGGTTCCGATCATGCTCAGAACATCAAAAACATGCCATTCCATGAATGTTTTCCTCCGGCCGCGCCCGCCGGAAACGCCGGGACAAATAGCGCGGCTAGTCGATCGTACCTCACCATTGTATAGACGGCGGACGGTCGAACGCAATAGCATCTTGCATGATGTTGTCATTTTTTCGGTGATTAACCGGCCAAGCTTCGCTCGCGGGTATGGTCTGCGGCGCCGCATACGGTTATACTTGGCTGGGAGATGTTGCATACACGGAGGGATTTGGCGCAATGGCTGACGATAAGCGCATCGTCATTTTCGCCGGAGGAAATCTCGGGAATGATTCGGCGAAGTTCATCCGCCCCGGCGATCTGCTGATCGGCGCGGACAGCGGCGCGGCCAGGATGATCGAGCTCGGATTTGTGCCGGATCTGGCCATCGGCGACTTCGATTCGGTCTCGCCGGATGAACTCGAGACGATCCGCCGGATAAGCCGCCGGACGGAAATCGTCGATCCGGTGGACAAAGACTACACCGATACCGAGCTTGCGTTCAACCGCGCGCTCGAACTTGAACCCGGAGAAATCGTCATTGCCGGCGCGCTCGGCACGCGCTTCGATCATTCGCTCGCGAACGTTCATCTGCTCGCGGCCGCTCATCGGCGCGGCGTCCGGGCCGTCGTCACGGACGATCGCAATGAAATCCGTCTCGCCGCCGGGGGCGAACGGCTGACGCTTCGCCGTACGGATCATCCGGCCGTGTCGCTCTTGCCGCTGACGCCGGTCGTAACGGGCATCACGCTCGAAGGTTTCCTCTATCCGCTGAGCGGCGCGCGGCTCGAGATCGGCCAGTCGCTCGGCATCAGCAATGTGCTGGAAGCCGATGAAGGCGCCGTGACGGTCGGAGAAGGCTTGCTGCTCGTCATCTTGAGCCGGGATTGAAATAACGTGCATCGTGAGAGGTGAGCAATCGTTGCATTATCCCCTGCCCGATGAAAAAATCGACGATGCCGCCCTCCGCGTCTGGCGGACGACCGGCTGGATCTCCGCCGCGGTGTACGCGGTCATCGTCGGTATTGTGCTGTGGCTGACGCTCCGTTTCGACTGGCCGGCATGGATTGTCAGCCTGCTCGCCGTCCTTGCCGCGGCCGCCGCGGCGGTTGAAATCGCCGTCGTGCCGAAAGTCCGGATGGCACGGATCCGCTATGCGATCCGGGAAGACGAAATCGATCTGCTCCACGGTATCATCGTCCGCAAGCGGACGCTCATCCCGATGGTCAAAATTCAGCATGTCGACACGAAGCAAGGCCCGATTCTGCGCCGGTACGGCCTGTTGACCGTCACGTTCTCGACCGCCGCCGGCAAGCACGAAATTCCGGCGCTCGGCGCGGCGCGGGCCGAAGAAGTCCAGTCCAGAATCGCGAAGCTCGCGAGGATCACCGATGAAGAACTCTAGCATGCCCAGGCGGCAGCACCCGATCTCCGTCCTGTTCTTCATCATGAAGATCGTCAAGGACATGATCTATCCGCTCGCCGCATTCATCCTGTCCACGACGCTCAGGGAAGACGTGCATCCGCTGTGGCTCTGGGGCGGCATCGCGCTGTTCTCAGCCGTTGCCATCGCGCTGGGCGCGCTGTCCTGGCTCCGCTACGTCTACCGGTTGGAGCCGAACGCGATGCACGTCGAGTACGGCTTGATCATCCGGAAAAAATTGTCCATCCCGCGCGACCGCGTCCAGTCGGTGGACATGTCGGCCGGCATCGTACAGCGGCTCTTCGGCGTGCAGAAGCTGGTGATTGAAACCGCGGGCAGCCGCAAGCCGGAAGTCGTGCTGAGCGCGGTGTCGAAAGCCGAAGCCGACCGGATCCGCACCGCCATGGTGAAAGATGCGTCGGACGCCGCAGTAACGGGCGCCGGCAGCGGCGCGCACAACGACGGTCAGGGCCCGAGCGGCGCTTCAGCCGGCTCGGCAGACGGATCTGCCGCAGCCCGGCCGCTCTATCAGGTGCCGACGGGCCGCATTCTGCTGTACAGCGCGACATCCGGACGGATCTTCCTGTCGCTGGCCATCATCGCGGCGCTGTACTCGCAGTTCGATGACTGGGTCCGGAATCTCGGCCTGTTCGATCCGGACGCATGGGAAGCCGTGATGCCGTCCGACGCCAGAGGCTGGGCGTGGTTTGCGGCAGCGGCATGCGCCGTTATCTGGCTGCTCGGCACGGCGGTCATCACGGTGAAGGAATACGGCTTCACGATCGAACGCCAGGGCGGAAAGCTGCTCATCCGCCGCGGGCTGCTCGAACGCAAACAGTTCTCCGTCGCGCTCGAGCGGATCCAGGCGGTGCAGGTGACGCAGAACGCGCTGCGCCGCATGTTCGGCTGCGCCAGCGTCAACCTGGTCACCTTTGCGTCCATCAAGAACGACGGGCAGATCCATTCCCTGCTCTGCCCGCTTGTTCCGGTGCGCGACATTCCCGAACTGCTGGCCGCATTCGTTCCGGAGGCCGTCTGGCCGGAAGACTTCGAACGGCCCGGCCGGGAAGCGCTGACCGGCTACATCGCCTTCCCCCTGGCGGTTGCCGCCGCAGCCGCCGTCCCGGGACTGATCTGGATTCCGGGCGGGTACGGCTGGACGGCCCTGGCGCTGCCCGCCGCCGCCCTCCTGCACGGCGTGCTGCGCTTCCGGCATGCGGGCTGGCGTCTGAGCAATGACGGCATCATCGTCCGGAGCGGCGGTTTCGGCGTTCAAGTGGCGTTCATCCCGCGCCGGCGCATCCAATGGCTCCGGACGAAGGTGTCGCCCTTGCAGGCGCGGCGCAAGCTTGCGACGCTGCAGGTCGTCACCGCTTCGAGCAGTTATGCCGCCGTCTGGCTGATCCGTCACATTCCGCAAGCGAAGGCGGCGGAACTGCTCGCCCGGCTGCGCGGCCGTCAGCCGTCGCCGAGTCTGATCCTGAGCCCCGTCTCCGCGAACCGGACCGATTCCGGCAGGTCGTAACGGCGCGTCAGGTCAATGTCGTGCGACAGATGCGTGAATACCGCCGCGCGGGGCTTGAGCTCGCGCAGCAGCTCCAGCGCTTCGACCACGTCGTGGACGGACCGTCTTTCGTACGGGATCGTCTCGTGCCAGAAGCTCGTCCCCAGCACGAGCAGATCAAGCCCCGCCAGCGGGGCTTTTTCCGTGTCGCTGAGTCCGATCGCGTCCGGGCAATACGCCCATGCCCAGCCGATCTTGTCATGATCGAACCGATAGGCGTAAGCATGGCCGTTGAACCCGTGGTTGACGCGCCAGATGCGCACGTTCCACCCGCCGAGGCGAAATCCGCCGTCCGCGGGCCGGAACTCGATCCGCCGCGCCAGCCACGGAAACCGCGCCGTCACCTCGCGGATCGTCTCCTCCGGCGCCCAGGCGATTCCCCGGCGGTTCAGCCACCGGCAGGCATCCGCCCACTCCGGCAGCCCGCCGATATGGTCGTAGTGCGCATGCGTCAGCAGCATCTGCTCCGCAAAGCGCAAGCCGGCCGTCTCCATCATCCGTCCCCAATCGGGCCCGCAGTCGATCAAAGTGTGCCCGGCTTCCGGATCGTCGATCAGCA
Source organism: Thermobacillus sp. (assembly GCF_003390775.1). Lineage (NCBI taxonomy): Bacteria > Bacillati > Bacillota > Bacilli > Caryophanales > Paenibacillaceae > Thermobacillus > Thermobacillus sp. The sequence goes on from NZ_QEWA01000033.1 coordinate 86,998, forward strand.
CCGCGGAGCGGAATCTCCGGTTCACGCCGGTCGCGCGCGCTTCCGTGCAGACGGCGCAGTCGCAGTAAACGCGCGGCACCCCCATCGCATCGCCCGTCCCGAGGAAGCGCAGCGTTGCCGTCATCCGTTTCCCATCCTTTCCCGTCCGCTCGATCGTCAGAGCGGCAGCAGATCAACCGCGGCGCGCTTCCGGAGGCCGTCCATCATCGCGTACCAGCTGTCGGGACGGTTCGGCAATGCGGCATAGTAACGCTCGAGATATGCCGCGACGAGCGATGCGGGCAGGAATGTCGTCCGTTCGTCGGCCGGCATGAAGCAGAGATCCAGCCCGGTGACGGCGTTCCCCTCATGGTCCCAGGACGGATGCACGTAGTCGAGATCGAGTCTGCGGTAACCGAGATGGGACAGCACTTCGCGCCGGACGTACGGATGCATCGGTGTCAGTTCGGAACCCGCAGTGTCCGCTTTCCGCGGATCGTAAATTTCGGCGAACATCCCGAGCGGCGACGTGCGGGTTTCGGCCGCCAGCTGCTCCAGATGCTTCCGCCGGTTCTCGGCGAGGAAGCGGCCGATGCCGAGCCCCTCCCGGCCGATCGCCGTGAAGTCGGTCACCGCTACGCGCATGTCTGCATAATAGCGGTACTCCGTCGCGCCGACGACTTCACCGTCGTGGACGGCGGCGTAGACGTAAATGCCTTCGTCGCGAAGCGGCTCTTCCCACAATTCGAACGCCAGCACTTCCTCCTTCGGAAAAATGCGGCCTAGCAGCTCGTGCATCGATTTGAACAGCGGGTCCCGAATCGACGTCAGTCGCACATATTCCATTTGCATTCTCTCCTTTGACGATTCAGTATGTACATGCTTCGTTTCCGGTTCACCGGAACGGGTTGCGCCACTCCATCAGCGCGGCGTAATTGCACGATTCCTCGTCCTCCAGGTAGCCGGCCGCCACGCCGACCGGCACCCGGCCGCAGCGGAGCAGAAAGCCGACGACCGGATCATGCAGCTCCCCGGCCACGACTTTGTCCAGATACTCCTCGGCGGTCATCCGGTCCTTCACCCTGTGATAGCCGGGCATCCGTCCGCCCCCGAGCAGCCGTCTCTTGCCGAGATGGACGACCGTCTCGTACATCGACGACATGAGCCATTTGCCGATGCCGGCTTTCCGGTATGCGGGGATGACGCAGATGTCGACGACGTACAGCGTCTCCCCTGACGGATCGTGATTGCGGATATAGCCGCCGTCTGTCACCGCTTCCCACGTATGCGCGCCTTCCAGCTGCTCGTCACGGACAAGCAGTCCCGTCATCGAACCGACAAGCCGGCCTTCCGCTTCCGCGCACAGCGCCCCTTCGGGAAACCGCGTGATATGCTCGCGCAGTTGATCCTTGTTCCACCACAGTTCCTCCGGGAACGGCGGCGGAAAGCTTTCGCGCTGAATATCGATGAGCGCGTCGAAGTCCTTCTCCCCGTATCGCCGGATCGTCACCCGGGCGGGTTTTCCGTCCACATAGACATGCAACTCCTTGTTCAAGCGATTTCCTCCTGTCCAGCATGAGAATTTTTTAATCGATTTTTCATGATTTTGCTGCAACCTTTGCGGGAACGGCACTTCCGTTCACCGAGGAATCATTTAGGAAATGGCGGATCTGGTAATGTAATAGCTGCACAGTTGCACGGGCGGACAACCGCCCAACAACGAAAGGAGCTGCAGCACGATGAAACAACTGCGCAACACGATGAAACGGCTCTTGGGTCTGGCACTTGGCACCGCGATCGGGTTCACCGCGCTCGGATTCGCCGGAGCCGGCCAGGCGGACGCGCTGTCGAAATCGACGGCGGACAAGCTGGTCAGCTATGCGGACAATTACCTCGGAACGCCGTACAAATTCGGCGCAAGCACGAGCACGACCCGATATTTCGACTGTTCGTCCTTCACGAAACATGTGTTCAAGAAATTCGGATACAATCTGCCCCGCACGGCCAGGGAGCAGGCGAAGGTGGGCCGCTACGTCTCCAAATCGAATCTCAAGAAAGGCGACCTCGTCTTCTTCAAGGTGCCGAGCCGCGGAAATATCATCGGGCACGTCGGCATCTACGTCGGCAACGGCAAAATGATTCATACTTACGGCGCAGGCGGCGTCAAGTTCTCGAGCATCAACACGACTTACTGGAAGAAAAACTATGCCACCGCACGCCGACTCGGCGCATGACGCCAAACCTGCATCCAACACATCTCCTTCCGCGAAGCGGACCGGAGCCTCTCCGGTCCTTTCGTTATTTCTTCGGGAACTGAAGCGCGATCGTCGTGCCGACGCCGACCTTGCTGAACACGTCGATCGTTCCTTCGTGCAGGTCGACGATCCGCTTGGCGATGGACAGGCCGAGGCCGAAACCGCCCGTCTCGCGCTGGCGCGCGCCGTCCACCCGGTAGAACCGGTCGAACAGGTTCGGAATCTCTTCCTCCGGAATGCCGATGCCCTTGTCCGAGACGAGTACCCGGATCATGTTGCGCGACTGGCTCACGGTAATGTCGATGGCGTCCTTGCTGTATTTGATCGCGTTGTCAATGAGGATGACCATCAGCTGGCTGATTTTGTCCCGGTCGCCCTTCATCGGAATGCCGGACTCATCGTACGCGTGCACCCGGATGATCCGGTTGAACGTCTTGTGCAGCATGGACGCGATCTCATCGATGAGCTGCACGAGATCGAATTCGTCTTCTCTCGCCCACACTTCCTGTTCCGCTTCGGTGAGCGTAAGCATCGACTTGATGAGATTTTGCATCCGTTCCGATTCCTTCGCGATCGCCTCGATCGCCTCGTCGCGGATCGCCGAGTCTTCCCTTCCCCAGCGCTTCAGCATGCCCGCGTAGCTGCTGATGACCGTCAGCGGCGTCTTCAGTTCGTGCGAAGCGTCCGCGACGAACTGGCGCTGCCCGTCCATCCGCCGATCCAGCCGCTCGATCATCTGGTTGAACGCCCGGATGAGCTGCTGCAGTTCGGCGGACTCTTCCTTGTCCTTCAGCTCGATCGGCCGCAGCTTGCCGCTCCGCTCGATCTCGCGCATCGTCTGCACCATCGTCTGGATCGGCGCCGTCAGCCGGAGCGTGAACCAGTACGTGCCGAAAATGGCGAACAGCACCGCGCCGAGGCTGGTCACGGTGAGCGCGCCGACGAGCACCTGAAGGTAACGGTCGAGCGACGTCAGCTTGCGCAGCACTTCCACTGTCCCGATGATTTCGTATTCGCGCAGCAGCGGGACTTTCATGTACATGACGCGCATGCCGCGGATCGAAGTCAGACCCGACTGGTGGGTGGCGGAGAACGTCGTCTCCCGTTCGAGCAGATCTTCGTCGGTGCCGATCTGGTTGACGATGTTTCCGCCGCGGTCGATAATCCGGATTACTTCGTTGACATTGTAGAAATCGACCAGGAGCGCCGGATCCTTGAGCGGACGTTCCGGTTCGGAACGGATATGTTCGATGATCAGGTTCACCTTGTTCGCGATGAGCTGCTCTTCGCTGCCGGTCGAAATCCGGATGACGAAGAAGTAGACGAAGATGTTGAACAGAATGAGGATGAAGATGAACCAGAAGATGGTGAACAGCGTAAAACGCTTGCGCAGCGTCATGCTTCCGGTTCCTTCAGCATGTAGCCGACCCCGCGGATCGTATGGATCAGCTTCGTCCGGAATCCGCGGTCGATCTTCTGCCGCAAATATCGGATGTAAACGTCGACGAGGTTCGTCTCGCCGACGAAATCATAGCCCCACACATCGGACAATATTTGCTCCCGCGTCTTCTCCTGGTTCTTGTGCTCGGCCAGATAGACGAGCAGATCGAACTCGCGCGGCGTAAGCTCCACCGCAATCTCCTTGCGGTACACCTTGCGGGTGCGCAGCTCGATCGTCAGATCGGCGGCTTTCAGCACGTCGCCTTTCTCGCCTTCTGCCTGCTTCTGCTGGAAAATGCGCAGCAGGTTGCGGACGCGCGCGAGCAGTTCTTCCATCGCGAACGGTTTCGTAATGTAGTCGTTGGCCCCGGTCTCGAACCCGCTCACCTTGTCGGGCACGGTGTCGCGGGCCGTCAGCAGCACGACCGGAATCTGGCTGCCGCTGCTGCGGATGCGCCGCAGCACTTCGATGCCGTTCAGACCGGGCAGCATGACATCGAGGAGCACGAGATCCCATTCCCCGGAGAGCGCCATTTCAAGCCCTTTGCGACCGTCCTCGGCGCGTCCGACGGTGTATCCTTCATGCTCCAGCTCCAGCTGTAAAATACGCGCGATCGATGTCTCGTCTTCGATGACCAGCAAACGTTCGTTCACACAGATCCTCCTTCCGGCTGAATCCGCATCCGTTGCTTCATGCATCGCCATATCGCATGCCGGTTCGGCATTTCCTGCAAGTTCGGTCAAGCTCGGGTCAAAAAACCCGGTTTCTATTGTATCATACGGCTTCTTGCGCTGCCTATCCGTTCAGGAGGAGATCCACGACCGGCCGCAGACACCGCTCGACTTCGGCCGGCAGCTTCCCGCCGCCCGCAAGCGGCTTGCCCGACCATACGGCGGACGGCCACGCGCCCGGGGCCAGCTGCGGCACGCACGCGGCCGGAGGCTGCGGCATCAGCTTGAGCCAGGCGGAGCGCTGCGGAAAGCGGGCATCCTGATTCGCGATCCAGACCGATGCGCGTCCCGCGGCCTCCCGCTGCCGGGCCAGTTCGCACCAGGCGGACTGCCGCTGCGGCGTCCATCGCCAGACCGCCGGGTCGGCGACCATCAGCAGCACGTCGCAGGCGGCGGCGAGCTTGCGGGCGCCGCCCGCCGTCCATCCGGACGACAGGTCGGCGATGACGAGCGGCGGTTCGGCGGCGGACGCCGCCGGGAACGAGAACCGCTCCGGCGCGAACATCGCCGTTACTGCATCGGCCGCCCCTTCCGGGGCGCCGTACGGGTCCGGTTCAATGGCCGGAATCACAGTGTCGGGGTGCAGCGCATGCACCTGCAGCCGCGGTCCGTCCAGCCAGCAGACGTGGCGGCGGCTGACCGGCGGCGGCGCGGGCCGCCCGGACCGCCGGCCGGCCGCATCCGCGCCGGCCAGCAGCGCGAGCAGCTCCGGCTCTCCGCCCGGGGCTTCGACGAGCGCCGTCGGCCGCGAGCGCGCGAGCTGTGCGGCCAGGATGGCGGCAATCAACGTCGCCCCGGCGCCGCGGGAGAATGACGCGGCGCCGATCAGGCGCGGGCGGGGCAGCGCTTCGCCGGCCGGCGAATGCGCGCCATCGGCCCCCGCTGCCAGGCCCGGGAGCGCCGCTGCGCCGCCGGCCGCCTGCCGCAGCAGGGCTGCGGCCTGCCGGGCGGACGGACGGCAGGCCGGATCGCGGCTGAGCAGCCGCGCCATCACGTCCAGCAGCGGATCGGGAACGCCGGCCTCAAGGCCCCGGAATTGATGCTCTCCGGGCTTCGGCGCATGCCCGCCGCTGAGCAGAAAGTAGAGGAGCGCGCCGACCGCGTATACGTCCGCCGCCGGCCCGCACGGACCGACGGCGGCCTGTTCCGGCGCCGCGAACCCCGGCGTGCCGAGGCGCAAGGCGGCGTCCCGCCCCTTGCCGAGCAGCTTGGCGATGCCGAAGTCGATCAGCCGGACGCCGAGCGCCGGGTCGAGCATGACGTTCGACGGCTTCACGTCGAAATGGACGACCGGCGGCCGCAGTTCGTGCAGATAAGCGAGCGCCTCGCAAATGCCGATTGCGATGGCCGCCGCCTGCCGCGCTTCCATCTTCCCGCCCGCGCGCGCGAAGGCGGCAGTCAGCGGCTCGCCGTGCACAAAGTCGGTCACCAGCATGAGCGGCCTTCCGCCCGCCGGCGGGATGACGTCGATCACCTGCGGCAGCCGCGGATGATCGATCCGCTGGAGCACGCGGAGTTCGCCGATGCCGCCTTCGTCCGCGTACGGCGTCCCCGGCTTCATCGCCTTCAGCGCCCGCCGCTTGCCGCCGAGTTTCAGATCGGCCGCTTCATAGACGACGCTCATGCCGCCCCGCCCGGCTTCGCGGATAATCGCATACCGTTCGGCGACGATTTCGCCGGGCGCGGGCAGCGGGCTGCGGCCTGCATCGGATGGACCACGCCAATTCATGTCCGTCTTTCTCCTCCTTCACATAAAACAAAAGCATCCCATCCTGCCGCGGCCATGAGGCGGCTGAACGGGATGCTTTCCCGATCCGATGGAGCGTCACGCTCCCCGATAAATCAAGTATAGCGTAATTTCATCCCGATTGTGAAACAATTGTTTCGCCCGCCGGATGTCGAACGCCTGGGCGAGCTGTTCCGTCACGTTTCGTATGGTCTGCATCGGCTTGCGGTGCAGCAGTTTCACCGTGACGACGGCCTCCGCGCCGGGCTTCAGGCAAGGCGAAAGGCGGAGCACCAGCTTCGCCATCGTCGCGGGGTCCCAGCTCATGTCGCAGACGAGCAGATCGAACGTGCCGGGAGGGAAACTGACCTCGCCGGCGTTCCGCTTCAGCCACGTCACACGGGGATGGCCGACCAGCGACGGATGCAGATCGGCCGGATCGATGGCGGTAACGTCCAGCCCTCGCTCGAGCAGCAGCGACGTCCAGCCGCCGGGTGCGGCGCCGATGTCCAGCGCCCGCTCGTGCGCATCCAGGCGCAGGCCGAACGTTCGCTCCGCTTCGAGCAGCTTGAACTTCGCCCGCGAGATCTGGCCGTCTTCCCGGCGGAAACGAATGGCGCCGCCCGGCCAGTCGGACAGCATCTCGTCCGCGGTCCCCCAGCCGATCAGCAGCTCGCTGTCCGTCGCGAAGACCGACAGGATGAGATCCGGTGACTGCTGGGCGGGCTCGGCGCCGGCTTCCCTCAGCGCGGCGTCGGCCGCCGCTTTCGCCTCCGCAGCCGGATACGCAAACGGACTTCCTTCCCTGCGCCGGATATGCACCGCTGTCCGCTTCCCCGCGAACCGGTCGGGCGTCCCTCGCACGATATCGGCCAGCGCCGCCAGATCGTCCGGTCCTCCCGCAATCGGCCTGGCGAAGTCGACGGGCTGGATGTGGCGGAGAAAGATCGGTTCGGCCTGCCGGATTTGCGCCAGAATCTCGTCCCGGCCGTTCTCCGCGGACAGTTCGAACACTTCGCCCGGCACGACCATCCGGAAAGACGCCTGCCCAAGCAGCCGCCTGAGCTCTTCCATGGCGTACGGCGCAAAGCCGTGGTTGGCCGTGCAGATGAAGCGCGTCATGTCCGGACCCTGGCCCCTTGCGTCCGGATCCACGGCCGGTCGTACACCCAGTCGACTTCGATCGGCAGTTCGTAGGCCCGGCTGAGCGTCTCGCCGGTCAGCACCTCGCGCTTCGGTCCGGCGGCGGCGATCCGTCCGTCGTGCACGATGGCCGCGTGGGTGAACAGCGGGATCGCTTCCTCGATATGGTGCGTCACGTAGAGCACCGTTTTCGCAAGGTTGCCGAGCCGGTTCAGGTCGGCCAGCAGTTTCTCCCGCTCGTACAGATCGAGCCCGGCGCAAGCTTCGTCCATGATGAGCAGCTCGGGCTCCGCCATCAGCGCCCGCGCGAGCAGCGCCTTCTTCCGCTCGCCCTGCGACAGCGTGCCGAACGGCTGGTTCGCCAGATGGGCGATGCCGAGGCGTTCGAGCATGTCATGCGCCTTGCGGACGACATCGGGATCGATCGTCTGGTAGAAGCGCAGGTACGCGTATTCGCCCGTCGCGACGACTTCCCACACGGGGTCGGAAAGGCTCATTTTCTCGACGAGCGACTGGCTGATGTATCCGATCTTCTTCCGCACTTCGCGCACGTCGACCCGGCCGTAGCGATGGCCGAGCACCTCGACCGTGCCCGAAGTCGGGAACAGGTATCCGGTGATCATTTCGAGTATGGTCGTCTTGCCGCAGCCGTTCCGGCCGAGGATGACCCAATGTTCGCCCGGGCGGACGTGCAGATCCACGCCTTTGATAATGTCGCGGTTCTCGCGCCGCCAGGTGACTTGTTGAAGCCTGATCATGGATTGTCTCCTTCCATGCTATACCCGCTTTCCGGCCGCCTCGGCCGCCACGCTGTCCGGCATCGGACAGTGCGAAAGGTGTACGCCCGGCGGCAATGCCGATCGGAGCACCTGGTACATCCGCTCCCGGCCCGAAGGGCTGGACGAATGCATGTAGATGCGGCGCGGGTAGCGGCCGTTGTCCGCGATGTACCGCACCACGTCAAGCCCGGTCGGATTTCCCCAGCCGAGGTCGTAATCGAGGGACAGGATGTCCACCTCTTCCGCTTCCAGCAGCAGGATGCACTCTTCCGCCGACTTCGCGGCGACGAATCCCGGCGGGCAGGGACGGTAATCGTCCAGAAAAACGTGAATCATTGCTACTTCTCTCCCATCCATTCCCTGAGCAGCCGCATTTGCCGGTCCAGCGGCAGTTCGTCCGTCTCCGGCGTCTCGAGTATGACGGGCAGGCTGCTCAGCTCCGGCGCGGCCAGCAGCCGGCGGAAGCCGTCCGCTCCGATCCGGCCCGCGCCGAGCGGCGCGTGGCGGTCGATCCGCCGCCCGCTCTCGTGGAGCGAATCGTTCGCATGCACGGCGGCCAGATGATCGAAATACCCCAGCTCCCGCGCCCGGCGGCACCATTCCGCTTCATTCCGGCCGTTCCACTGGCCGCTGGCGAACAGGTGGCAGGTGTCGAGGCAGAAACCGACGCGTTCCGGATAGGCGCACAGCCGCCGAATCTGGACAAGCTCTTCGAGCGTCGTCCCCATCGGCGCGTGGTCGCCGGCCTGGTTCTCGAGGAGCAGCTTCGCGGCGCCCTCCCACCGTCCGAGCACCGCATTCAGCGCCTCGATGATGAGCCGGTAGCCGCCAAGCGGGTCCGCGCCTTTGTAAATGCCGAAATGGACGACAACACCGATCGAGCCGTTGGCTTCGGCGATTTCCAGGTCATTCAGGAGCGATGCCGCCATGCGCGCGCGCTGCTCCGGCCGCTCCGCCGCCAGGTTGACCGGATACGGCGCGTGCGCGATCGAAACGATGCCGCGCTCGCGGCAATATTCGGCGCAGCGGCGGGCGTCGGCGCGGTCGAACGCCTTTAGCCCCAAGGCGCGCGGATTTTTCGGAAAATATTGAAACGCCGTGCATCCGAGCCTGGCCGCGCGGACGGCCGCTTCCGCGTAGCCGCCGCGGATGCTTACATGGCAGCCGATCCGCATGGATCAAGGTTCCGGTTGGCAAACCGGGCAGAAGAATGTCTTCCGGCCGGACACTTCGGTCTTCACGATGGCGCCGCCGCACTTCGGGCACGGTTCCCCTTCCCGGTCGTACACCTGCAGCAGGTTGACGGCCTTGCCTGTCCGCGTGTCCCCCGCGTACAGCGGCATCTCCATGTATCCGCCGTGCGCCGCGGCTTCCTCCAGCACCGTCCGCATCGCGCCATGCAGCCGCTGCCAGCCGGCCGCATCGACCTGCGGCACCGGCACGTCCGGGCGGATGCCCGCCTTGTGCAGCATTTCGTCGGCGTAGCAGTTGCCGATGCCGGCGACGTTGGATTGATCGGTGAGCGCGGGTTTCAGCATGCCGCGCTTGCCCGCGAACCGCGCCGCGAAAGCCGCGGCGTCCAGCCGGCGGTCCATCGGGTCGGGGCCCAGCTCCGCGAGGCGGCCGGCTGCATCCTTCACCGAAAGCAGGTGCAGGTAACCGAGCCGCAGCCCGATGAAATAAAGATTGCCGTTCGGAAATTGGAGCGTAATCTGCGCCGTGCGGTCCGGCCGCTCCTCTTCGGTGCCGAAGAACAGCGAGCCGCCGACCATCAGGTGCAGCAGCAGCCGTTTGCCGTTGTCGAGATGGAAGATGAGATATTTGCCCCGGCGCTCCACGTACCAGACGGCCGATCCGATCGTCTCGCGCGCGAACTCGCCGGGGTCGACATTGATCGATTGCGGCCGCTCGATCTCAACGCCGACAATCCGCTGTCCGCCGATCCGTTCCATGAGCAGTTTGCGATAATGTTCCATTTCCGGCCATTCCGGCATGGTCATTCCTCTTTCGTTCCGTAAGTTCTATCCATCCGCAGCTCTGCGGACGTAATGGGTCGTCAGGCCTCGATCCGCCCCGCCTTTTTCGTCAGCCGCTCGATCCGCCTGCGGATCGCGTCCTGCTCCGCGCGCTTCTTCGCGTCGAAGCGGCCGAGGGACGCCCGCCGCGCGGCGAGCTCCAGCGCGGCCGAGGCGTAGCGGAGCGCCTGCTTATAATCTTTGGCCCGATGTTCGTAGTACATCGACAGCTCGATGTGCGCTTCGCCCGAAGCCCACCCCTGACGCTCGGCGGCAAGCGCCGCCTTCTGCCACAATAGCACAGCGCGGCGCCAATTTCCACATTTCTTGTCGCGCGCTGCCAGCGGCAGACACCAGGGGCCGGCCGTCTCCCGGCCGGCCAGCCGCTCGAACAGCGCTTCCGCTTCCTCCGCGCATCCCATCCGATCGAGCCAAAGCCCGGTGCGCAGCAGTTCCTCGTCTTCCTCCGGCAGCGGCACATGCCGGCCGAGGCCGCCGGACAGCAGGCGGCCGAAGCGGATCGCGAGACACGCAAGCGACAGCATGTCCAGCTCGTTGTGCCGGAACACGGCGCCCAGGGGCTCGGGATCTTCGTCCTGCAGAAACCGGAAATAGATCGCCGGCGCCATCGAACCCGGCACGTCGCCCGAGCGGACGATGCCGAGCCGCTCTTCCTCGACATGGCTGAGGCGGAGCGAAGCGAGCGTGTTGCGCCAGATGCTGCGCGAAGGATGGAGAAAATCGAGATGCCACGGTTCGGCTGCCGCGCGGCAGCCGAATCCGTTCATGATGAACCGGCCTTTCAGGAGCGGCCAGTCGAATGTCCGGCCGTTGTAGGTGGCCAGATACGGCCGCTCCGTCAGCTTCACGCGCAGCTCTTCCAGCATCGCGCGTTCTTCCGCCGGATGGCGGATCAGCGTCTGTTCGATGACGAACCGGTCCCCTTCGACGTATCCGATGCCGGTCATGAACGGCACGTTGCCCGCGCCGACGCCCAGCCCGGTCGTCTCCAGGTCGAGGAACAGGATGCGCTCGGCCTCCGGCGCGGGGCCGTTGCCGCCGCTGCACAGCGCGGCCAGCGCATGGGCGCATTCGGCCAGTTCATCGAGCCGGTGAAAGCCGTGCCGGTGATCGAGCGGATAGTCGACCCGGCGGACAAGGCATTCGCCGGCTTCATTGACGAGGCGCGTCACGCCGAGCGCCGTCCACGCCGGGTCGAGTGCGGGGCTGACGCTGTCCGCGTGCCGAAGATCGCCGGCCTCCGGCGCCGGTACGGCCCCGGCTGCATCCGGCTGCCGGCATTCCGGCTGCCCCCCGCCCGTTCCGTTCGGGCTCGCTCCCCCGCCGCCCGGCTGCGCGCCGGCCGAACCGCGCAGCCGGTTCATCCGCTCGCGCAGACTGCTCACGGCGCCCCCACCGCCGTTTCCTCGAGCAGCTGCAGCGCCTGGCTCTTGCCGAGCAGGCCGACCTCCTCGATCGGCCCGACACAGGCCGGGCAGCCGCTCAGGCAGGTGCAGCCGCGGATGAGCTGCCTCGCCCGTTCAAGCAGTTCGTCGTGCAATTCGAACAGCCGCTCGGAGAGGCCAATGCCGCCGGGATAGCGGTCGTAGAAATAGATCGTCGGCCGCTTCATGTGCACCGACTTCACCTGCGGATAGACGCGGATGTCGAACGGATCGCACATCAGGTAGAGCGGCGCGATGTGGATAAGCACGTTCGCAATGCCGAGCAGCGCGCTCTGCATCGCATTCGTTCCGAGGCGCGCCGCCGCCTCCTCGCTGAACGAGAACCAATAGCCGCTCGTATGCAGTTCTTCCTCGGGCAGATGAATCGGTCCGGAACCGATGTTCTCGTGGGTGCGGAGGCGGATTTTTTTGAAAATCGTCGGCCGCGCGTTCACTGTCACTTCGCCGTACTGCCGCACGATGCCGCCGCTCTCCGCCTCCCGGTCGACATGGAGCACCTTCAGTTCCACGGCCATGTTCGCATCGGTGAAATAATCGACGCTCACTTCGCGGACGTAAGCTTTTTTCTCCGGATAGTCGAGCTTCTCCACCTGGTACTGCACGCCTTCGTGGATGTAGATCGCTTCCTCGTGGATGAGCGTCGGCGCGCTGAACCGGTCGACTTCGCCGATGACACGGCTGCCGTTCGTGATGTCGATGATGACGAAATTCTCCTGCGCCGCCGAGCGAAGCGAAATGTTGTTCGCCGGGAACGACTGCGCCATCCAGTACCAGCGGTCCTTCACCCGGTGCAGCACCTGCTCCTCGACGAGAAACTCCAGCATGTCCTCGAGCTTCTCGCAGCCGAACGTTTCGCCCTTCTCGAACGGCAGCTCGTAGGCCGCGCATTTCACGTGGTCGATCAGGATGAGCAGGTTGTCGGGATGGATGAGCGCGCGCTCCGGCGGCCGGTTGAGGAAGAATTCCGGGTTCTGGATTACATACTGGTCCAGCGGGTTGCTGCTCGCGACGAGGAACGTCACGGCTGTCCCGTGCCGGCGGCCGGCCCGGCCCGACTGCTGCCAGGTGCTCGCGATCGTGCCCGGATAGCCGTTGATGACGCACGCCTGCAGCTGGCCGATGTCGATGCCGAGCTCCAGCGCGTTCGTGCTGACGACGCCGAGGATCTCGCCATTGCGCAGGCCGCGCTCGATCTCGCGCCGCTGTTTCGGCAGGTAGCCGCCGCGGTAGCCGCGGATCTGCTTGCCGCCGGGCAGCTGCTTCACCGCGTCCTGCAGGTAGGTCAGCAGAATTTCGACCCGGACGCGGCTGCGGGCGAAGACGATCGTCTGAACCCCCTGGCGGAGAAGCATCGCGGCGAGCCGCTGCGTCTCGAGCACGCTGCTGCGCCGGATGCCGAGCTGCTGGTTGACGACCGGCGGGTTGTAGAAGATGAAATGCTTCTCACCGGACGGCGCGCCGTTGTTGTCGATGACCTGCACCTTGTCGCCGATGAGCCGCTCCGCGTGCTCGCCGGGATTGTCGATCGTCGCCGAGGCGCAGAGGAAGATCGGGTTCGAGCCGTAGAACCGGCAGATCCGTCTGAGGCGCCGGATGACGTTCGCGACGTGGCTGCCGAAGACGCCGCGGTAGGCGTGCAGCTCATCCAGCACGATATATTTCACGTTCTCGAACAGTTTGACCCATTTCGTATGGTGCGGCAGAATTGCGGCGTGCAGCATGTCCGGGTTCGTCACGACGATGTGCCCCGCGTTCCGGATCGCCTGCCGGACCGTCGGGGGCGTGTCGCCGTCGTAGGTATGCGTCTTGATGTCCGCCTCCATCAGATCGGCCAGCTGCTGCAGCTCGGCGACCTGATCCTGCGCGAGCGCCTTCGTCGGGAACAGGTAGAGCGCCCGCACGCCGTTGTCCTCCAGCAGCGCCTGCAGGACGGGCAGGTTGTAGCAGAGCGTCTTGCCGGAAGCGGTCGGCGTGACCGTCACGATGTTCCGGCCGGCAAGCACGGCCTCGAAGGCCGACGCCTGGTGGGAATAAAGCCGGTCGATCCCCTTCGCGCGGAGCGCCGCCTCCAGCTTGGGGTGCAATCCGCGCGGCAGCGGCGCGTACACCGCTTCGCGCGCCGGAATCGTCTCCCAGTGCGTGACGTTGTTCATGATCTCGGGGCGGCTGCGAAGATCGTTCAGCCATTCGTCCAGATTTTCTGCCTTGCCGGTCCAACGGTTCATTGCATCTGCTCCCATGCTTTACGCACTTTACTCCATTGTACAGAATATATGTTCGCCCTGCAACGCTTCGCCGGAAAGACCGCTCACACCATGTCAACGATTGGCCCGCCTTCCCGGCGATTCCGAAGTGCCTCAAGTCATAAGCACCTTGCGCGCGATCCATCCTAATCGCGTAAATCCGCGTTCTCCGGCTTGCCGTGCCGGGAAGCGGTCAAATCCTTCACGAGGTGATGAAGCCGTGGCCAAACCGGACAATCGCGAAGACAACGTGCCTCGCCTGCAGAAGGCGATCACGAACACGATTCGCAACATGAGGGAAGCCGAAGAATATCTCGACGAGCACGCGAGCGAGATCGGCGATGAAGAGCGGAGACGGATCGAAGCGAAGAACGAGCGGCGGCGGGAAAGCCTTGCCGGCCTTCGCTCCGAAATCCGGGACGAAGCAAATTTTCAGCGCGAACAAGGGGAATGACGCTGTTACGTTCTCCGCTTGTGCGGCAGCTGAACGGTGAGGAAATCGCGGGCCGCGGCGGATGACGGAAAGACTTCCCGGGCTTCCGCTTCCAGCCGCGGCAGATCTTCGTCCCGGTAGCGGCCGCTGAAATGTGTGAGCAGGAGCCGCGCGGCCCGCGCATCGCGCGCGGTGCGCGCCGCTTCCGCCGTCGTGCTGTGCCCGTATTCGGCCGCCTTGTCGGCGAGCGCCGCTTCGAACGTCGCTTCGTGCACGACGAGATCGGCGCCTTCGGCCAGCCTGACCGCCGCATCGCACGGCGTCGTATCGCCGAGGATGGCGATGATCCGCCCCGGAATCGGCGGTCCGACGACGTCGGCGGCGCGGATGACGCGGCCGTCCGGCAGCGTCGCATCCTCTCCCCGCTTGAGCTGCGCATACAGGGGCCCCTGCGGCACGCCAAGTTCGGCCAGCTTCGCGGCGTCCAGCTTTCCCGGCCTCGGCCGCTCCTCGATCCGGTAGCCGTAGCAGGCGATCCGATGGTTCAGCGGCGCGGCCGTGACCGTAAATTGGTCATCTTCATGGACGACTCCGCCGTCTTCGTCGATTTCCCGGATTTCCAGTTCGTAATGCACATGGGCCCCCGTGACGGTGAACGTCGTCTCGAGCCAGTGCCGGATGCCCCGCGGGCCGTGAAGCGTGAGCGGCGTTTCGCAGCCCATCGAGGAACGGCTGCCGAGCAGCCCCGGAAGCCCGAAGACATGGTCGCCGTGCAGGTGCGTCACGAAGATGCGCTCCAGCTTGCAGAGCTTCAATCCGGCGCGGAGCAGCTGATGCTGCGTCCCTTCGCCGCAGTCGAACAGCCAGAACGTGCCGCGCTGCGGCGGCATCGCAAGCGCCGACGCCGTCACGTTCCGTCCTTCCGCGGGCCGTCCGGCCGCCGTTCCGAGCATGGTCAGTTCCATCCGACACACCTCCGTATCCAGTGTAGCCGATCGCCGTCGAGCCTACTCGGCCGCGGGTCCGGTGATCGAGAAATCCCCCGCACGCTGCCGTGCGGGGGATTGGTCCGTCATTTGTCCACGTTGAAATATTGGGCTTCCGGATGCGCGAACACCATCGCGCTGACCGACGCTTCCGGCTCCATCATATACCCTTCCGTCAGTTCCACGCCGATATCCTCCGGATGCATGAGCTTGAACAGCTTCTCCTGGTCTTCCAGGTTCGGGCAGGCCGGGTAGCCGAACGACACCCGGATGCCCTGATAGCGGGCCGCGAACCGCTGTTTCATCGTCATTTCCGGCGGGTCCGGGAATCCCCAGACGTCGCGCATCATCTGGTGGACGCGCTCCGCGAGCCCTTCCGACGTCTCGAGGGCGAGCGCCTGCAGCGCGTGCGAGCGGAAGTAGTCGCCCCGCTCTTTCGCCTCTTCCGCCAGCCCGCGCACGCCTCGTCCGGCCGTGACGACGAGGAAGCCGACAACATCCATGACGCCGCTTTCGACCGGTTTCAGGAAATCGGCCAGGCACAGGAACGGTTCGGTCCGCTGGCGCGGGAACGAGAACCGCTCAATGATTTCCCCGCTGCCCGCCGGGTCGTAGATCAGAATGTCGTTGCCGTCCGACTGCGCCGGGAAGAAGCGATACATCGCATCGAGCCTGAGTGTCTTCTTCTCAGCTGCTTCGCGGATCAGCCCGTCCACCGCTTCCTTCAGCTGCACCGCCTTCTCGTCTCCGGCAGCGAGCAGGTCGCTGACGGTGCCGCGCAGACCGAGATGGTGGCCGAGCAGCATCTGCATGTTGATGTACGGCACGATCTGGCTGATCGGAATATCGCGCAGCACGCGCCGCTCGAAATCCGGCGGCATGAATACGGGGACGTTCTGCGAAACGTTCGAGCGTACGTTCGCCGGTGCCGCCTCCTCCCGTTCCCGTTCCCGCGATTCAGCCAAAGACGCCTTCAACTCCCGATGTTCTTCCTCCAATTCGCGCCGGGCATCGGGGTCCATCAGCTTGTTCGCCAGTTCGAGGCCGTTCATCGCGTCCTTCGCGTACAGCACCAGCCCGTCGTACTCCGGCGCGATGCGCGTCTTCGTGAACTTGCGCGTAAGCGCCGCGCCGCCGACGAGAATCGGCGTGTCGATGCCGGCCGCCTTCAGATCCTGCGCCGTCGTCACCATCTGCTGCGCCGACTTGACGAGCAGGCCGGACAGGCCGATGATGTCGGCGTTCTCCCGCCGCTGCGCCTCGATGATCGCTTCCGGCGGCACTTTGATGCCGAGGTTCACGATTTCGTATCCGTTGTTGGACAGAATGATCTCGACGAGATTTTTGCCGATGTCATGCACGTCGCCCTTGACGGTCGCGAGCATGATTTTGCCCTTGACGCTCGTCTCGGTTTTCTCCATGTGCGGCTCGAGGTACGAGACGGACGCCTTCATCACTTCGGCGCTCTGCAGCACTTCGGCGACGATCAGCTCGTTGTTGTTGAACAGCCGGCCGACTTCCTCCATGCCGCGCATAAGCGGGCCGTTGATGATGTCGAGCGGCGCATATTTCTTGAGCGCCTCGTCGAGATCGGCGAACAGGCCGTCCTTCGAACCTTCGACCACGTAATTCGCGAGCCGCTCTTCCAGCGGGAGATCCGCCGTGTTCTTCGCCTTCTTCTCGACGGTCTTGTCGCGGAAAGCGGCGACGAACGCGGCGAGCGTCTCGTCGTTCGTATCGTAAATGAGCGCTTCGGCGAGCTTGCGCTCATGCTCCGGAATCGAGGCGTAGCGTTCCAGCCGCTCCGTGTTGACGATGGCGTAGTCAAGCCCCGCCTTCGTGCATTCGTAGAGGAACACGGAGTTGAGCACTTCGCGTCCTGCCGGCGGCAGGCCGAACGAGACGTTGCTGATGCCGAGGATCGTCTGGCAGCGCGGCATCTCCTGCTTGATGAGCCGAATGCCTTCAATCGTCTCCTTCGCCGAGCCGATGTACTGCTCATCGCCGGTGCCGACCGGGAAGACGAGCGGGTCGAAAATGATGTCCTCCGGCTGCAGCCCGTATTTGTTGACGAGCAGGTCATACGACCGCCGCGCCACCTCCAGCTTCGCATCGCGCGCGATCGCCTGGCCCCGTTCGTCGATGGTGCCGACGACGACCGCCGCGCCGTATTTTTGGACGAGCGGCACGACCCGCTGGAACTTCTCTTCACCGTCTTCAAGGTTGATCGAGTTGATGATCGCCTTGCCCTGCGAGAACTTGAGCGACGCTTCGATGACCCGCGGATCGGTCGTGTCGATGACGAGCGGCACCTTCACTTTCTTTACGACTTGCTCGAGGAAACGGGTCATGTCGGCCAGCTCGTCGCGGTCCGGGTCCTGCAGGCAGACGTCGATGACGTGCGCCCCGTTCTTCACCTGGGCGCGGGCGATCTCGGCCGCTTCCTCGTACTTGCCTTCCGCAATCAGCCTTTTGAACATGCGCGAGCCGAGCACGTTGGTCCGCTCCCCGACGAGGTACGGCCGGTTTTCCGGCTCGATGTACACGGTCTCGATGCCGGAGACGGCCGGCGGATGGCTGCCGGTTTCGGTCCGCGGCTTGTAAGGCGCCAGCGCTTCGGCGAGCGCCCGGATGTGCGCCGGCGTCGTCCCGCAGCAGCCGCCCGCGATGTTGAGCCACCCTTCGCGCGCGAATTGCTCCATCTTCCGCGCGAGCGATTCGGGCGATTCGTGATAATGGCCGTTCTCGTCGGGCAGCCCGGCGTTCGGATAGCAGCTGACGGCCGTCTTGGCGATGGACGCGAGGCTGCGGATGTGATCGCGCATGAATTCCGGACCGGTCGCGCAATTGAGGCCGATCGAGATCGGTTCCAGATGTTCCAGCGAAATATAGAATGATTCAATGTTCTGTCCCGCCAGCGTCGTGCCCATCGGTTCAATCGTGCCGGAGATCATGACGGGCAGCTTCCGTCCGGCTTCCTCGAACGCGCGATGTACGCCGATGCCCGCCGCCTTGACGTTTAACGCATCCTGGCACGTCTCGATGAGCAGCGCGTCGACGCCGCCCTCGATCAAGGCCAGCGCCTGGACATAATAGCTTTCGGCGAGCTCGTCGAACGTGACGCCGCCCGTCACGGACAGCGTCTTCGTCGTCGGCCCCATCGAGCCGGCCACGTAGCGCGGCTTCTCCGGCGTCGAGAACTTCTCCGCCGCTTCGGCCGCAAGCCGGGCCGCGGCGATGTTGATCTCGCGCGCCTTGTCCGCGATGCCGTACTCGGCCAGCACGACGCTCGTCGCGCCGAACGTGTTCGTTTCAATGATATCCGCGCCGGCGTCCAGATACGCCTCGTGGATGCCGCGGATCACATCCGGTCGCGTCAGGACGAGCATCTCGTTGCAGCCTTCCAGCTCTTCGCCGCCGAAATCGGCGGCGGTCAGGTTCGCCTGCTGGATCATCGTCCCCATTGCGCCGTCCAATATGAGAATGCGATGTTTCATCGCTTCCTGCAGGGTCGGTTTCGACATGGGCACACCTTCCGCCAAAAAAGTTAAGCCTTATTCTAGCAGAATGAAAAACGCCTGAAAAGCCCGGACCCATCGACAAACGCGCTGAAATCGTGTATAATTCAGGTTAATGATTGATAAATCCTATTGGAAATGAGGGATTAAGATGGCCGAGATTCGCATCCGCAACACCAACGAGAGAATCACCGGCGAGGAGAATGTGCGCGAATTTCTGAATGGACAAGGTGTCCTCTACGAGCACTGGGATACGTCCAAACTGCCGGAGCATCTGCGGGAAAAATTCGTGCTGAGCGATGAGGAGAAGAACGAAATCCTCCAAGCGTATGACGCGGAGATCCGCGATCTCGCCGGCCGGCGCGGCTATCAGACGTGGGACGTCATTTCCCTGTCCGACGCGACGCCGAACCTGGATGAGCTGCTGAAGAAATTCGAACAGGTGCATACGCACACCGAGGACGAAGTCCGCGCCATCGTGGCAGGCAAAGGCATCTTCATCATCAAGGGCAAGCCGGAAGTCGGCTACTTCGACGTCGAGCTGGAAGCAGGCGATGTCATCTCCGTTCCGGAAGGCAATCCGCACTACTTCACGCTGATGGAAAACCGTCAGATCGTCGCCGTGCGTCTGTTCATCGAGCCGGCGGGCTGGGTCGCCCATCCGTACGAAGATCCGGAATTCCAAAAAGCATAAATTCGGCCTTACATGTTCGGAAGCCATCCGCCCAAGCCCCTTTCGGCAAGGAGCGGATGGCTTCTTCGCTGCTTACAGCCGCTCAAGCAGCGCCGGCAGTTCGCGCAGCGAACGGATTTCGCAGGCCGGTTCAATCTCGCCGGACCGCTTGAGACCGTGCCGGTTGATCCATACCGAATCCATGCCGACGGTGTTCGCGCCGAGAATGTCGGTCGTCAGCTTGTCGCCGACCATGACGCCGGCATCCGGCCCGATACCGAGCAGCGACAGCGCATGACGGAAGATTGATGCCGCGGGCTTGCCTTCCCCGAATTCGCCCGAGATGACGATATGGTCGAAGTACGGCGCGAGCTCCGGTACGCCGGCCAGCTTCTCGCGCTGCAGATCGGGCGATCCGTTCGTCAAGAGCAGCAGCTTGTAGCGGCCGCGCAGCCGATCCAGCACTTCGAACGTCTCGTCGTAGACGAGCGGCCGCGCCCGGCGCTCCGCCGGGAACCGTTCGGCCAATTCTTCGCCGAGCCGCTCATCCTCGATGCCGATGCCGCGCAGGCCGCGGATCCACGATTCACGGCGATAGGCCGGCGCAAGCGCCTCGAGCTTGCGGAACTCCTCCTGCTCTCCCTCGCGAAAACGCGCCCACAGCCCTTCGAACGGATTGATGCCGATCCGTTGGGTGAACGGATAGGTTTCGTAGGATTCGTACAGCGCTCGCGCTTCCCGGCGAACCGACGCTTCCAGCTTCTCCGGATCCGCGCCGGTCCGCTCTTGCGCATACCGGCAGACCGCCTCGAACGCCTCCTTCACGCTGCGTTCGTCCCACAGCAGCGTATCATCCAGGTCGAACAGTACCGCTTGTTTTGCCATCCGGTTTCTCTCCCGTCATTACTTTTTCTTGTCTTTCTGCTGCTCGGTGTAGGGAATGCGGTTATCCTCCGCAAACCGCTGCAGCCGGTCGGCCATCTCGTCGATCGGATACCGGTTCAGCATGCGCGAGAATACCCAGTTGCCGCCCTTCTTCGGCTCGATGATGATGTATCCCGGACGGATGACGGTAATCGCCTTGATCGCGCTTGCCGTCAGCGTCTTGTCGCCGGTAAATTTGCGCGTGCCGACGAAATCCCTTCCCACGAGCAGATAGGGCCGTCGGAACCAGAACAGCGCCGCCAACGCCAGATAACACGCGACCGTCAGCCAGAAGATCGGCGTCTCGAACGGATTCGTCGTGTTCGGATCGTCCGCGGGAATCGTCATCATATAAATGTAGAAGCCGATGAACAGGATCAACAAAGCCGGCAAGACGTAATTGCGTCCCCTGTAGCGGTCCGTCACCGCTCCCGGCGAAGCGACGGCTTTGAGACCGGCTTTCTTGCGCCGTTTGTTCAGCTGTTCCGTGTTCTTGCGGACTTTCCGTTCCCAAGAGCGGGACATGCCAGCTCCCCCTTCTATACGCTAATGCTTCAACGTGCCGCCTGTTTCATCCGTCCAGCGGATCGCGTCGAGCTGCTGTTTCAGATTGCTTCGGAAACGCGCCAGATATTGCCTGCGCAGCTTGTCCCGCTCCGCCGTCTCTTCCGGCGTGAGACCGATCGTCTTGTGCTTGCGGGCAAGCTCGTTGATGCGCGCCGTCAATTCGTCCATGCGTGATGTGCCTCCCATACCCCTGACATACCACACCTTACTTTGACATCCCGGCCGGATCGTTGTCAAGCCGACAACAAAACAAAAACAACCCGGAAACGGCTTGAACCGTTCCCGGGCCAATCCATCGGCAATCGACAGGGACGCTCCCGTCTTCCGCTTCCGCACCGGATCAGCGGCCGGACCAATCCGGGATGACGAGCTGCTGTCCCGCTTGGATCACACTGCCGTCCAGACCGTTGCGCTTCCGGATTTCATAGACGGCGCGGCGCGTGTCCATCCCTTCCGCCTTCGCCGCTGCGGCGATCTCCCACAGCGTCTCGCCGGCATCCACGACAATGACCGATTCCGCGGGAGCCGGTTCGGCCGGCACCCGTTCCGACGCGCCGGTTCCCATGATCATGAAACCCGCGCTGACCAGCACGATGAACAGCATGGCTGCGGCATAACGCATGAAAGTGATCCGTTCCCCGCTCGCCGCGCGTTGCCTGCGAACCGCGGAAGTCTGTCCAACTTCGCCAGGACGGCTTTCTTGGATGGAACGATAGGACCGGCATTCACTTACATACATCATGGCCAACACCCCAAACAAACGTTCTCGTTTTGTAATCCCATCATAACACGAACATCTGTTTGCCGTCAATCATTTTTAGAACATTTGTTCCGGGAATGCATGTTCCCGCTTTGAGCCGTCCGCCGGATTTCCTGCAAAAATGCGAACCTGTGTTTTCGAGAACGAATGTTTGTGCGAACTCGGGTTCTGTGCTATAATTTGGTGTAACCAATATTTGATGGAGTGAATGCCGTGTCCAGAATATCCAACCGCCAGCAAGCCATACTGGAATTCATTAAACGGGAAGTCCGGGAGAAAGGCTATCCCCCTTCCGTTCGGGAAATCGGTGAAGCCGTCGGCCTTGCTTCCAGCTCGACCGTCCACGGCCACCTGGATCGGCTGGAGAAGAAGGGACTCATCCGCCGCGATCCGACCAAACCGCGCGCGATCGAAATATTGGATGACGACAACGAAGATCAGCTGCCGTTCCCGCTCGCCGTCACCCGCGTCCCGGTCGTCGGCAAGGTAACGGCCGGCGCGCCGATCACGGCGACGGAGAACATCGAGGAATATTTCCCCCTCCCCGCCCATTTCACCGGTGATGACGATGTGTTCATGCTTACGGTCAAGGGCGACAGCATGATCGAAGCCGGCATCCACGACGGCGACTATGTCATCGTGCGCCAGCAGCAGACGGCGCAGAACGGCGACATCGTCGTCGCGATGACGGAAGACGACGAAGCAACCGTCAAGACGTTCTACAAGGAGCGCGACCATATCCGGCTGCAGCCCGAGAACCCGGCGATGGAGCCGATCCGGCTGAAACATGTCACGATTCTCGGCAAAGTCATCGGATTGTTCCGCAGCATCCGTTGAATACGGCGCCCGAATATTGAAGCCCCGCTTGTCCGGCAGCGATGCCGAACTTGCGGGGCTTTTCCTTTGCTCTTATTCATCAATACAGCGTCAAATATTGATCGCGTTCCCACTGGTGAACCTGCATGCGGTACATGTCCCATTCGATTTCCTTCAGTTCGTAGAAATAGGACAGGGCGTGATCCCCCAGCGCCTCGCAGATCACTTCGTCGCGGATCAGCTCGTCCAGCGCTTCGCGCAGGCTCGAGGGCAGCATCTGGATGCCTTCTTCGATCCGTTCCTCCTCGGTCATGACATAGATGTTCCGGTTCGTCGGCGCCGGCAGTCTCATCCGGTTCTTGATGCCGTCAAGTCCGGCCTTGAGCATGACCGCGAGGCAAAGGTACGGATTGGCCGCCGGATCGGGGTTGCGCACCTCGATCCGCGTGCTCAGCCCCCGCGACGCCGGAATGCGCACCATCGGGCTCCGGTTGCTCGCCGACCAGGCGACATAGTTCGGCGCTTCATAGCCGGGCACAAGCCGCTTGTACGAATTGACGGTCGGATTCGTAACGGCCGCGAACCCGCGGGCGTGATGCAGCACCCCGGCCATGAACCAGCGCGCGGTATCGCTCAGACCGAGCGGATCGTCCGGATCGTAGAACGCGTTCTCGCCGTCCCGGAACAGCGAAAGATGGCAGTGCATGCCCGATCCGTTCACGCCGAACAGCGGCTTCGGCATGAACGTCGCATGCAGGCCGTGCTGCCGCGCAACCGTCTTGACGACGAGCTTGAACGTCTGAATCCGGTCCGCCGCCGTTACCGCATCGGAATACTTGAAGTCGATCTCGTGCTGGCCGGGCGCGACTTCATGGTGCGAAGCCTCGATCTCGAAGCCCATCTCTTCGAGGGTGAGCACGATTTCCCGGCGGCAGTTCTCGCCGAGGTCGGTCGGCGCGAGGTCGAAATAGCCGCCCTGGTCGTTCACTTCGTGCGTCGGATTGCCGCGCTCGTCGGTTTTGAACAGGAAGAACTCCGGTTCCGGACCGACGTTCATCGTGGAAAAGCCGAGCTCCTCCGCTTCCTTCAGCACCCGTTTCAGAATGCCGCGCGGGTCTCCCGCGAACGGCGTCCCGTCCGGCATGTACACGTCGCAAATCAGACGGGCGACCCGGTCTTCCGTCACCCACGGGAAGACGACCCATGTATCGAGATCGGGATACAGATACATGTCGGACTCCTCGATCCGGACGTAACCCTCGATCGAGGAACCGTCGAACATCATCTTGTTGTCCAGCGCCTTCTCGAGCTGGCTCAGCGGAATTTCAACGTTCTTGATCGTCCCGAGCAGATCCGTGAACTGCAGACGGATGAACCGGACGTTCTGCTCCCGCGCGATGCGCAGGATGTCCTCCTTGGTGTAGCCCATCTTATCCTCTCCTTGCCGCGATTAAGGTTTATTGTTGTAGAACCTGGACAGCTGACCCTGGATGAGCGATGTCCTGCCGGGACGGCGTTCGAGCAGCTGCTGCTTGAGCAGCCGGTGGAGCTGCAGATCCGTCAGTTCGCGGCGTTTGCTTTCCGTCTGCGGCGTAATGACCGTCGCTTCTTCCGATTCCTTTGAAACCGGATTCATCACTTGCTTGATTCCGGCGATGTTGACGCCTTTCTCGATCAGGGACTTGATCTCCAGCAGCCGCTCGACATCGTTGAACGAAAACAGGCGCTGGTTGCCCGAAGTCCGCGCCGGCATGACCAGACCGTGCTGCTCGTAGTAGCGGATTTGGCGGGCGGTCAAATCCGTCAGCTTCATCACGATGCCGATCGGGAAGAGCGCCATGTTTCTGCGGATCTCGTCACCCATGCCGCATCAACCTTCCAATTTTTTGTAGTATGGGTACTCGTATCGACACGAATAAAACGTGTCAAGAAATGTTAGGTTTAATTACAATGTTAGACCGTTCGGCAAGCCGTGTCAAGGCGGAAAGCACCCCAAGTTTTGCGTGCGCGTACGTCAGCCCGCCCTGCATATACGCGATATACGGCTCCCGGATCGGCGCGTCGGCCGAAAGTTCCAGGCTTCCGCCCTGCACGAACGCGCCGGCCGCCATGATGACGGGATGCGCATATCCCGGCATGTCGCCCGGTTCCGGCACGGCGTGCGCGTCGACGGCCGCCGCCTGCTGGATGCCCTGCACGAAGGCGATGAGCGAGTCGGCCGAATCGAACCGGACGGCCTGAATCAGATCGGTTCTCGGCTCGTTCCAGCGCGGTTTCGACTCGAAGCCCAGCTCCTCGAACATGGCAGCGGCAAAAATGCTCCCTTTCACCGCCTGCCCTACCATGTGCGGCGCAAGGAAAAATCCATGGAACATCCAGCGCTGCATGCCGGCCGTCGCGCCGACTTCGCCGCCGATGCCGGGCGCGGTCAGCCGGCCGGCCGCCTTCTCCACGAGATCGGCCCGGCCGCAGATGTAGCCGCCGGACAGCGCCAGCCCGCCGCCGGGATTTTTGATCAGCGAGCCGGCCATCAGATCGACGCCGACCTCCGTCGGCTCCGTCTCCTCGGTAAATTCGCCGTAGCAATTGTCGACGAAGACGATGGCGTCGGGCTTGACCGCCTTCACCCGGCGCACCATCTCGCCGATCTCGTCCACGGTGAACGATGCGCGCCAGTCGTAGCCGCGCGACCGCTGGATGGCGATGACGCGGGTCCGCTCGCCGATCGCGTCCAGCACGGCGTCCCAGTTGACGCGGCCGCCTTCGGCCAGCGGCACCTCCCGGTAGCCGATGCCGAAATCGCGCAGCGATCCCTTGCCGTCTCCCGGCTCGCCGATCACTTTGTGCAGCGTGTCATACGGCCGCCCGGTCATGTAGAGCAGTTCGTCCCCCGGCCGGAGCACGCCGAACAGCGCGCAGCTGATCGTATGCGTGCCGGATGCGAAATGCGGCCGCACGAGCGCCGCCTCCGCGCCGAACACGTCGGCATACACCCGGTCGAGCGCCTCGCGCCCGCTGTCATTGTATCCGTATCCGGTTGAACCGTTCAGATGAAAATCGCTCACCTTGTGGCGCTGAAACGCGCGGATCACTTTCCACTGGTTCCGTTCCGCGATCCGGTCGGCCTCGCGGAGCCGCGGGGCGATCCGCTCTTCCACCGCCTCGGCGAGACGGAGCAGTTCGCTGTCAATGCCGTGAATCATCCAGTCTCCATCCCATCGCTTCATAATTGTCAGACCCATTAAAGCACATTTCGTTTCCGGTAATCAATCGCAAGGCGGCGAAACAGAATAGCCAGGTCCGGAACGAACCTGGCCCCAGCCTACAGCGCATAAGGCTGCAGCTTATATCCGCTCACCTCATATTCGCGCTTGTTCAGCCGTACCGCAATCCGCATCGTCTCCCCGTCGTCCGAGACCGACTGTTCGACAACTTCACCCATCCGGTGCGCAAGGGCGATCAGATCGCCCCTTGCGGCGGGAATCGCGAACGAACGGATTTCGCCGGTCAGCTTGTCCTGCACGGCGCGGCCGATCGCCTCCCGGTCGCTTGCCGAGAACGCGCTGACGAGCAGCGCGTCCCCGTCCCGCCGGAGCAGATGCAGTTCCTCATTCGTGCACAGGTCGATCTTGTTGTACAGCACGATCCGCGGCCTGTCTCCGGCTCCGAGCTCGGTCAAAATCCGATCGACGACCGCCATCTGCTCCTCCCGGTACGGCGACGAGCTGTCCACGACATGGAGGATGAGATCGGCTTCCGCCGCTTCCTCGAGCGTCGACCGGAATGCGGCCACCAGCTCGTGGGGCAGGTTCTGGATAAAGCCGACCGTATCCGTCAGGACGACCTCGGTCCCGTCCGGAAGCGTCCAGGCGCGCGAAGTCGAATCGAGCGTCGCGAACAGCTGGTTCTCGACGTACACATCCGCATTCGTCAGCTCGCGGAGCAGCGTCGACTTGCCGGCGTTCGTATAGCCGACGAGCGCGACCTGCGTGACGCCCGTCTTGCGCCGGCGTTCGCGCTGCACGCTGCGGTGGCGGACCACTTCCTTGAGCTGCCGCTTCAGATCCGCGATCCGCTCGCGGATATGGCGGCGGTCCGTCTCCAGCTTCGTCTCGCCCGGCCCCCGCGTGCCGATGCCGCCGCCGAGCCGCGACAGATTCTTGCCGTGGCCCGCAAGGCGCGGCAGCAGATAGCTGAGCTGGGCAAGCTCGACCTGGATGATGCCTTCCCGCGTCTTTGCGCGGCCTGCGAAAATGTCGAGAATGAGCTGCGTCCGGTCGATGATCTTCAGGTCGAGCCCTTCCTCCAGATTACGCACCTGCGCGCCGGACAGCTCCTGGTCGAAAATGGCCGTCGTCGCACCGAGCTCCTGCGCGACCGCGCGCAGTTCTTCCACCTTCCCCTTGCCGAGAAAAAAGCGCGGGTCCGGCGCCTCGCGGTGCTGCGTGACCGCAGTGAGCACTTCGACGCCGGCCGTTTCGGCCAGCGCGACAAGCTCGCGCAGCGAGTATTCCGGATCGACGCCGGCGCGCTTCATCTCGTCCGTCACCAGGCTGACCAGAATCGCCCGTTCCCGAATGTCAGCCGCCGTCTCGTGCAGCGTCGTCATGCCGCCACCGCTCCTTCATTGCCTGAAATGTATGGTCCGCCGGCTTTACGCATCCTCCGTATCCCAGCGAAAATCTTCCGGCCGGATCGTCATCAGCTCCTGCCTGCCGGGCTGGCCGCTGCCGTACAGATTGAGCAGCCGCACCGCCTGGTGGCGGATCGCCTTTTCGATCACATTGCGCACATAGCGCGCGTTGCTGAAAGCGAACATCGATTCGCGCTTCAGCTCGGCGAGATGCTGGCGCAGCTTGGCGACCGCCTGCGGCTGCATCTCGTAATCCCGCTCCTTCACCATCAGCTCGGCGATTTTGACCAGCTGGTCCACCGTATAATCCGGAAAGTCGATCCGGATCGGGAAACGGGAAGGCAGGCCGGGGTTGGACATCAGAAACATGTCGATTTCCTCGGGGTAACCGGCAAGGATGAGCACGAACTGATTTTTGTAGTCTTCCATCGCTTTCACAAGCGTATCGATCGCTTCCTTGCCGAAATCTTTCTCGCCGCCGCGTGCGAGGCTGTAGGCTTCGTCCACGAACAATACGCCGCCGAGCGCCTTGCGCACGAGGTCCCGTGTCTTCTGCGCCGTATGCCCGATATATTCGCCGACGAGATCCGCCCGCTCCACCTCGATGAGGTGTCCCTTCTGCAGCACGCCCATCTTCTGGAACAGCTTCGCCACAATGCGTGCGATCGTCGTCTTGCCCGTGCCCGGATTGCCGCGGAAAATCATATGATACACCTGGGGGCCGACCGACAGCCCCGCCGCCGCCCGCAGACCGGACACATGAAGGAGCGCATAGATCTCGTAGATGAGCGCCTTCACTTTCTCCATGCCGACCATCGCGTCCAGCTCGCGCTGGATTTCGGCGAAAGGCGAGCCCGGTTCAACGCCCTTCACCATTTCGCTCACCGGCTGTTCCGCAGGTGATGCGGCCGGCTCGACGGGCCGCAGGACGATGCTGATCTGCCGCGAAGGTCTGGGCGCTCCCGTGCCGCCCGCCGCTGCTGCGCGTCCGTTCATCAAGAACATCCCATCCTTCTCAGATAGATCGGACGATGTCGACGGTCCGCCTGATGCCTTATCCATCTTATTCGCGAGCGGTCCGAGATATTAGCAGAATCGGATGCGGACGCGCAAGGTTCACAAGCCGGGCCGGTCGGGAATTTGCAGGCCGATGCGCAGCAGCACGCTGTCGAGCTTCCACTTCGTGAAAGCCGCGATTTCCCGGACATGTCTCTGCGACGCGGGAAGCACGGACGATTCCGCCGCCGCGAACCCCGGCTGTTCGTAGCCGAGCCAGCGCGCGACATCCCGCGCCCGAGCCGCATGGAAATCGTGCGTCACGATGAGCGCCGTGCGAAGCCTTTCCCGATCCATGACGTCCCGGCTGAACGCCAGATTCTCATAGGTGCTCCGCGCTTCGGGCTCGAGCAGGAGCCGGTCTTCCGGCACGCCGAGTGCGGCCAGATAGTGCTTCATCCCTTCGGCTTCCGTCAGCCGGGAACCCGCATGGTCATAGCCGCCGGTCAGGATAAACACGCGGAACCGGCCTTCGCGGTACAGTTCGAACGCCTTGTCCAGCCGTTCCTTCAGACCCGGACTCGGCTCGCCGTTCCAGAGGGCCGCACCGAGCACGATGCCGGCGTCATATTCGGGCAGTTCCATCTTCGGTTCGAACGATTCGATCTTCCAATAAATCCAGGCGATCCAGCCCGCGCAGGCGACGGCCGCAGACAGGGCTCCCTTCAGCAGACGCACCGGCAGTCCGGATCGGCGTTTCCGCCGGCGGACGGCCTGCGCTTCCGCCGCCTTCATGACGGATCTTTCCCGACGATCCGTTCCGCAAGCTGTTTGCGGTGCCGCAGGCTGAGCGTGAAATAACGGAACCGGCCGTTCCGGATCATCGACAGCAGCCGTTCGGCGGTTCTGCGCGCCATCTCCGCGTCGCGCTTCGTCACCTCGCCGTTTTTCACCGCTTCTTCCAGTTCGTCCTCGTCGAGGAGGTAAACTTCCCCCGTCGGCAGCACGACGATGTCCAGGTACAGATCATCAAACCACGGCACCTTCTGGTCGGTCATGCCCTGATTTTTGCAAATGTCGATGTACCATTGCACGACTTTGCCCTTGTCATCGAACATCGTCGTGACAACGAAATGTTCGCCCTTCGGAAAATGCTGCATCCACAGATAGCCCCGGTTCGCCAGACAGAGCCTGCGTCCGTTGTATTCTTTCCAGAGCGGCTCGCGGAGCTCATGAATCCTATAGAACGTGACCAAGCCGCGGTAGTCGTCGCCGTCAAGCGCCAGACAGCTGTAGCTTCTGCGCAGGATGCGCCGCCAGTTGGCCCGATCCGAGAATTTACGTTTCATGGCAAGATACCTTTCCGCATGTGATGAGACTCTTTATGAAAAAAGATTACCACATCTGTCCGCTCATCACCAGTTGGCAGCGAGATAATCCGCCTTCGCCATGCGTCAGGGAGCCGGCGCGCCGTCCACGGGCGCCGGTTCTTCCGCCTCGCCTTCTTCCGTTTCCCCGTTTCCGGGTCCGGCCGGCTGCCCGGCGCCGCCGTTTCCGGATTCGCTGTTGCCGGGCAGCTCGCCGTTTCGGCTGCCGTTCGATCCGCCGCTGTTCCATCCTCCGTCGGGAATCGTGCCAGATCCTCCGTCCTGTCCGTCATCCTGACCGCCGTCTTCGCCGTCTCCGGGGATGCCGGAATCGTCAGGTTCACCGGGGAACGGCCAGATGCCTCCGTCATTGCCGTCAAAATCGCCGTCCGGAAAATCCGACGGCAGCTCCGGATCCGGCCAGATCGAATCGGGCACCGTCACGCCGCGGATCGTTGACTTGTCGCCTTCGAGCGCGTGCTCCCTGTCATAGACGGTCACGTAGTATTCGTACGTGACGCCGGGTTCGACCGCAAGGTCGAGCGCCGTCGTGCTTTCCGTTACGGTGAGCAGCTCGAATTCGTCCTCGTTTTCCGCCTTGCGGTAGACGCGGTAGAGCAGTCCCTCGCCCTGCCGCGACCACGACAGGCGGACGCCGAGATCCGCATCGCTCCAAGTAACGGAGAATCCTCCGACGGTCGGCGGCTTTACGACCGTCTTCACGCCTTCCGGCTTCGTGAAGGACGATGCCGGCACATCCTTCAGCGCTTCCCCCATCACCTTGGCGAACAGCGCCGCCGCCATCGAACTGCCGCGTTTCAGCACATGCTGCTCATCCGTGCGGTCATAGCCCATCCAGACCGCGGCCGTCCATTCCGGCGTATAGCCGACGAACCAGACATCGCGGTTGGCGCTCGACTTGAAGCCCGGAATGCCGTGCTCGGTCGTTCCGGTCTTGCCGGCGACCGGGCGGTTGATGAGCGCCTTCGTGCCGGTTCCGCCTTTCTCCAGCACCGCCTGCAGCATCTCCGTCATGTACCAGGCCGTCTCCGGCTTGATGAGCCGCTTCGCTTCCGGCGCCTTGTACTGGTAGATGACCTTGCCTTTCCGGTCTTCGATGCGCACGATGGCGTGCGGGTCGACCGATACGCCTCCGCTGGCGAACACGCTGTAGGCCGTCGCCATCTCCATCGGCGTCACCCCGCGCGTCAGACCGCCGAGGGCGATGGCCAGATTGCGGTCGTCCGCATCCAGCTCGATGCCGAGCCGCTTCGCGAATTCGAGGCCGCGATCCACGCCGATTTCATTGAGCAGCCAGACCGTCGAGGCGTTGCGCGACTCTTTGAGCGCCTGGCGCATCGTGATCGAGCCCGCATATTTGCCGCCCGGGTTTGTCGGACAATAATCGCCGTAGCATTTCTTCTCGTCCTGCAGTTTGGACCAGGGGTACCAGTCGCCCGACTCGAGCGCCGGGCCGTAAACGGCGATCGGCTTGAATGCCGATCCCGGTTGCCGCGGCTGCACCGCCCGGTTCAGCCCCTTGTTCTGATACTCGCGTCCGCCGGCCATCGCTTCGATCTCGCCTGTCCGGTGATCGATGATGACCATCGCACCCTGGACGATCCGGTCATCCGCGCTCTCCTCGAAATTGTCCGGATCGGCGAACGCCTTCTCGACGATCTGCTGGGCGTTAACGTTCAACGTCGTGTAAATTCTGTATCCGCCGACGCGAAGCTCTTCTTCGGTAAGTCCGGTCACCCGTTCCGCTTCGGTGGCGACAAAGTCGACGAAAGCCGGATATTTCTGCGATGCCGCGCCCGCATAAGCGTCTTCCGGCGGCTCGTATGCTGCCGCCTTCTTCTTCGCCTCTTCCACCTGCTCCGCCGTGATCAGTCCTTGCTGCTCCATCAGCGAAAGCACGACGGCCATCCGCTCCTGCGACCGCTCATGGTTGCTTATCGGGTTGTAAACGTTCGGCGCCTTCGGAATGCCGGCCAGCGTCGCTATCTCCCAGATCTCGAGCTTGTTCAGATCATCCTTGCCGAAATAAAGCTTGGACGCCGCCAGAATGCCGTGCGCGCCTCTGCCGAAATAGATCCGGTTCAGATACAGCTCCAGAATCTCGTCCTTCGACAGATTCTTCTCGAGCGCCACGGCGATCGACGCTTCCGACGCCTTGCGGAAGAACGTTTTCTCATGGCTGAGGAACATGTTCTTTGCGAGCTGCTGCGTGATCGTGCTGCCGCCTTCCACCATGCTCCGCGCCATGATGTCCTTTACGATCGCGCGGCCGATGGCCCAAAAGTCGACGCCTTCATGCTCATAGAAGCGCCGGTCTTCCACCGCGACGAACGCCCGGTACACCAGCTCCGGGATATCCCCGAATTTCACATATTCCCGGTTCTCCACCGTCGCAAGTGCGGCCGCTTCGCGGCCGTCCTTGTCGTAAATGATCGTCGTCTCGGCGAACTCGAACGCTTTCTGGTTCGCCGCCAGTATCCGTTCTCCGTTCAGCACGATCAGGAGATAGCCAACCACCGCGCAGACGACCGCAAGACAACCGGTGGCCAGAAACCAGCCAAACCAGTGTCTTCCCCTTTTTCTTCCCCCGCGTTTCTTGTCCGCCTTCCCGGATGTCTTGCCGCCGGACGGACGCTTCGGATTGCGATTTGTCGTCACAGCAGACTCCCCTCCTCCGTCTCGGTTGCCTGTTCTCTCTATGTTTCCCGGAAACAAAAGAACAACCCACGGCAGGGCCGCTCCGGCGGTTCAAGTTCACCGTTGCGGCACCAAGGGGCGGGTTGCTCCTTGTCGATCCGTTATTTGAATTAACGACGCGGGCGGTCAAAAAGTTTCGCTTCTGTCAGGATTCGGCTCCCGAATCCGGCATGAGCGAGATGCTGCGCTGCGGGGTAAAGGTCGAGATTGCGTGCTTGTAAATCATCTGTTGACGGCCTTCGCTCTCGATGACGATCGTGAAGTTGTCAAATGCCCGGACGACGCCCCGGATCTGGAAGCCGTTCGTCAAATAGACCGTTACGGGAACGCTGTCCTTGCGAAGATGATTGAGAAACGTATCCTGAATATTGATGGATTTGCTCATGGGCCGTTACCCCCGTCGAAAAGATTGGTTACATGTACATTCGGGCTAATCCTCGAACTTTCCTGTTATTATAGCATGAATGGCTTCCAGATTGGCGATAAAATTTCCTTCGTCCGTCACATCCACCCATTCGATCCCTTTCATCCGCCGGAACCAGGAGAGCTGCCGTTTCGCGTAACGACGCGTGTCGCGCTTCAGCCGCTCGACCGCTTCTTCCAGCGGCAAGCCTTCGGTGAGATGCGGCACGATCTCCTTGTAGCCGATCGCCTGCATCGAAGTCGATTCCGGCGGCACGCCGCGCCGGAGCAGCTCCCGCACTTCATCGACCAGGCCCTCGTCGATCATTGCGTCGACGCGCCTGTTGATGCGATCATACAGGACGTTCCGGTCCATCGTCAACCCGATCAGGCAGAACGCGTACGGCGATTCCCTCGGTTCCCGGAAGCCGGCGACCTTCGTCGACATCGCCTCTCCCGTCTCCAGCGCGATCTCCAGGGCGCGGATGACGCGCTTCACATCGTTCGGATGAAGGCGCGCCGCGGATTCGGGGTCGACCTCCCCGAGCCGCTTGTGCAACGCTTCGGCGCCGTGCTCCTCGGCATAATGCTTCAGCTCCGAACGGACCCGACTGTCGGACGGCGCCTCGGGAAAATCAAAGCCGTAGAGGAGCGATTCGATGTACAGCCCCGTGCCGCCGACGATGAACGGCAGCCGTCCGCGCGCGACGATCTCTTCGATGCATTCGCGCGCCAGCTTCTGAAACTCGGCCGCGGCGAACGGTTCTTCGGGATCGCGGATGTCGATCAGATGGTGCGGGATGCCTTCCGTCTTATCCGGCTTGATCTTGGCGGTTCCGATGTCCATGCCGCGGTAAATCTGCATCGAGTCGCCCGAAATGATCTCGGCGTTCCATCTGCGCGCGATCTCGAGGCTGTAGCGCGTCTTGCCGACCGCCGTCGGGCCGACGAGAACGAGCAGGCGGGGTTTGCCGGTGCGGAGATCAATGACGTTCAACGCGGATCACCCCGTATGCGACGGCGGACGTTTTCTTCGGCATCACCCAGGTGAAGCCGAGCCGCCCGAATTCGCCGCTGTCGCGGTTTTCCTTCAGCACGACGGCGCGGCGCGCGACGCGCTTCGCCTCGCGGACGGCCTCATGCGAGAGCGGCGCCGGATTGGCGACGCCGCGGAGCGGCTCCATGCTCGACGATTCGTGCACCGGAATGCGAAACATCGGATCGAAATAGACAATATCGACGCTGTCATCCGGCAGGGATGACAAATATTCGGCATGATCGGACCGGATCAGTTCGATCCGCCGCAGCGCGGCGTCGGCATCGTCCATTCCCGTCTTGTAGGTGCGCAGGCCTTCGCGGACGATCGCGTGCAGCACCGGCTCGCTCTCGAGGGCGACGACGCGGCCCGTCGGACCCGCCGCGAAGGAGAACACGAACGCGTCCCCCGCCAGTCCGGCCGTGCAGTCCACGATGCTGTCCCCCGGCCTCACCCCGCTGATTTCGACGAGCGGATCGCGCACGCCTTCGCGCAGCCGCTTGACGCGGACGAGCGCCATGCCCGGGTGATAGCGCAGCGGCTGGCCGCCGTCCTTCGTGTGCAGCCTGAGCCCGTCAGGGCCGGTGACCAACACCCGCTTCGAGCCGTACCGCCTCATGAAGGAAGCCAGCGTCGCGTTGCCGCGCGGCACGTATCGGCCGCCCAGCTCGCTCGCCAGACCTTTCGCCTGCGCGGTTTCCTCTTCCGTCGGCTTCATGCCGGTCGTCACGATCATTATATCACCCGTTTGAACATTTTCTCCAGCTGATAGGTCGAGATGTGGACGACGATCGGACGTCCGTGCGGGCAGGTATACGGCTGGCTGCAGGCGGACAGGCGGGCGATCAGCGCCTCGCCTTCTTCGCGGGTCATCCGGTCGTTCGCCTTGATCGACGCCTTGCAGGCGGTCATGATCGCCGCCTTCTCCCGCAGCTTGCCGATGTCGATCGACTTCTTCTCCGCGAGAATCCATTCGGCCATCTCCTCGATGATTTCCCGTTCACTGCCCTGCGGCAGCCATTCGGGGTACGCCCGGACGAGGAAGGCGCTGCCGCCGAACGGTTCCAGTTCGACGCCGGCCGCGGCGAACGCGTCAAGCCGGCTGCGGATCGCTTCCGCTTCACCGGACGTGAACTCGAGCGTCATCGGCACGAGGAGCGTCTGGCTCAGTTTCGGCGGCTCGGAGAATTTGCGGAGATAGTATTCGTAATTGATCCGCTCGTGCGCCGCGTGCTGGTCAATCAGATACAGGCCGTCCTCGCTCTGGGCGAGGATATAGGTGCCGTGAAGCTGACCGATCCAGGACATCTCGGGAAAAGCCCGGCGTTCGGAGTCCTCGCGCTCGCCGTCCGGCCGGACGGCATCTTGCCCGGCGGCCGGATGAGGCTGAACGGCATCCGCCGGTCCGGGCTTCGCGGCCGGATTTGCAGCATCGGCGGCCGGCGCCGCCGCCGGGCCGGCCGCACCGGAGAATCCGCCGGTATCCGCGGTCGAACGGTCCGCGCCATAGGCCAGACCGGCGGCCGTCTCGCGGATCGCGGCTTCATTCAGCCTGGCGGACGGCCGGTACAGACGATCCGCGGCGTCGCGCGGCACCGCGATTCCGCCGGCGGACGGCGGCTTGACAGCGGGCCGGTCCGGCGGTGCCGGCGGGAACGAAAGCCGTTCCTGGATGACCGCCGGCTTCATCCCGGCGGCGGGCGCCGAAGGAATGTGCGCCGTCCGCCCGAGCGCGCGGCGCAGCGCCGATTCGACCAGCTCCTTCAGTTCCGCTTCCTTGCTGAAGCGCACTTCCTGCTTCGCCGGATGGACGTTGACGTCGAGCAGGCCGGGATGCATGCCGACTTCCAGCACGACGAGCGGAAAACGGCCCGTCGGAAGCAGCGTATGATATGCTTCGAGAATCGCCTGCTGGATCGCGAAACTGCGGATGTAGCGGCCGTTCACGATCGTCGTGATGCCGCTCCGGTTCGCCCGGGTCAGCTCCGGCTTCGACAGCCAGCCCTCCAGCCGGTAGTCCGGATGATCGGCGGCGGCCCGCAGCATCTGCCGGGCGGCCGCCGCGCCGTAAATCGCGGCGATCACCTGCAGCCGGTCGCCGCCGCCGGTCGTGCGGAGCAGCGGGTTTCCGTTGTGCGTCAGCGTGAACGCGATGCCGGGATGGGACAGCGCCAGCCGGTTCACGCAATCGGAAATATGGCCGAGCTCGGTCTGAATCGTTTTCATGTATTTCAGTCTGGCCGGCGTGTTGAAAAACAAGTCCCGCACGACGATTTCCGTTCCCTTGGGCGATGCGGCCTGCTCGATCGACCGGACATGGCCGCCTTCGAGGACGATTTTCCGCCCGAGTCCGGAGTCGTCCGCGGCGCTCAGGCAGGAGACGCGCGAGACGGCCGCGATGCTCGGCAGCGCTTCGCCGCGGAAGCCGAGCGTCGCGATGCGGAACAGATCCCGGTCCGTGCGGATTTTGCTCGTTGCATGGCGCTGGAACGCCCGTTCCAGATCGTCCGCCTCGATGCCCGAGCCGTTGTCCCGCACGCGGATGAAGGTCAGGCCCCCCTCTTCGACCGCGATATCGATCTCGGTCGCCCCCGCGTCAATCGCGTTCTCCGCCAACTCCTTCACGACGGACGCCGGGCGCTCGACCACTTCGCCC
The DNA here is from genome assembly GCF_003390775.1 of Thermobacillus sp. Lineage (NCBI taxonomy): Bacteria > Bacillati > Bacillota > Bacilli > Caryophanales > Paenibacillaceae > Thermobacillus > Thermobacillus sp. Next base: position 123,261 of record NZ_QEWA01000033.1, read on the forward strand.
GCGGCGATCCGGTTCGCAAGCTGCTCGTCCATCACCTGAATGATTCCCATTCGGCTCCCCCGCTTTCCGCTGCCTGGTCCCGTCCGATTGCTTTACTGCTCGTTCAGCTTCATTTTCATCTCATGGATCCATTGCATCGCCATGAGCGGCGTCATGTTCATCAGGTCGACCTTGCGCAGCTGCTCCAGCACGTGGGTCTCCGTGGCGCTGCGCTTCGGTTTCGGCGGCGCCGGCGGTTCGGCGAACAGCGCCAGCTGCAGCGGCTCTTCCGCGGCGGCGGCCGCTTCGGGAGCGGCGCCGGCGCTGACGGCCGTTTCGCGCACCGCATCCGCTTCACGCGCCTCCGATGAATCTTGACGTTTTGCTTCGGCCGAATGTTTTTCCAACCGTGCCTGTTCGGCTTCCGCCTGATGCAGCAGCTCGTACGCCCGTTCGATGATCGAATCCGGCAGTCCCGCCAGCTGCGCGCAATAGATGCCGTAGCTTGTCCCCGCCGCGCCCGGCACCAGCTTGCGCAGGAACGTCACGGTGCCCGCCTCTTCCGCGACGGCCATGCAGCCGTTCGACAGGCCGGCGAGCGTCTGTTCAAGTCGAGCCAGTTCGTGGAAATGCGTCGACACCAGCGCCTTGCATCCGATCCGGTCGTGCACGTATTCGATGACGGCCTGGGCGATCGCCATCCCTTCCGACGTCGACGTGCCGCGGCCCAGCTCGTCGATAATGACAAGGCTGCGGCGCGTCGCCCGTTCGGTCATGATCTGGATGTCCCGCATCTCGACCATGAACGTGCTCTGGCCGCCCGCCAGGTCGTCCGCCGCCCCGATCCGCGTGAAGATCCGGTCGGTCAGCGGAATCTCGGCGCGCCGGGCCGGCACGAAGCAGCCGATCTGCGCCATGATGCAGAGGAGCGCCGCCTGGCGCATGTACGTGCTCTTGCCGGCCATGTTCGGCCCGGTGATGAGCAGCATCGGCGAATCCGAGGTCAGGCGCGTCCCGTTTGCGATGAACGGCGAATCGCCCGTCATCGTCTCGACGACCGGGTGCCGCCCGTCCTCGATGATGAGGTCGTACCCTTCGGTGATGACGGGACGGACATAGCGCCGCTCCGCGCTGACGGTCGCGAACGACTGCAGCGCGTCGATCGCGGCTATCGCGCCGGCCAGCTTCTGCAGCCGTTCGATCTCCCCGGCGATCCGGTCGCGCAGCTCGACGAATTTCCGGTACTCGAGGTCGACCATTTTCTCCTCGGCTTCGAGGATGAGCTGCTCTTTCTCCTTCAGCTCCGGCGTGACAAAACGCTCCGCGTTGGCCAGCGTCTGCTTCCGCTCATAGCGCCCTTCCGGCAGCAGCGCCAAATTCGCCTTGGACACTTCGATGTAGTAGCCGAACACTTTGTTGTACCCGACTTTAAGCGACTTGATGCCGGTCGCCTCGCGCTCGATGCGCTCGAGTTCGGCCAGCCATTGCTTGCCGTTCACGCTCGCCTCGCGGAGCCTGTCAAGATATTCGTCGCAGCCGCTCTTGATGAGTCCGCCGTCCCGCACCGAAACCGGCGGGTCGTCTACGATGATGGCTTCGATCCAGTCCGCGATGTCGGCGCACGTGTCGAGGCTGTCCACCAGCCGGGCAAGCGCCGGAGAACCGGATGAAGCGCAGAGGCTTGCGATGGCCGGCGCCTGGCGGAGCGATGTCTTCAACGCAACCAGATCGCGTCCGTTCGCACTGCCGAACGCGATCCGGCCGACCAGCCGCTCCAGGTCGTAGATTTCGCCCAGCGCGGTTCTCAGCTCTTCACGCAGCATGAGGTCGGCATGCAGCTTGTCCACCGCATCCAGCCGCTCCTCGATGGCGGCGCGGCTGAGCAGCGGCTTGTCGATCCACCGCCGGAGCATCCGCGCGCCCATCGCCGTGCACGTGCGGTCGAGCAGCCAGAGCAGCGAGCCGCGGCGGCTGCGCTCGTGCACCGTCTCGGTGAGCTCCAGATTACAGCGCGTATGCTGGTCGAGAATCATGTATTGATTCGCTTCGTATTCGCGGAAGCGCGACAGATGGACGAGCGCCCGGCGCTGCGTCTCTTCGAGATAGCCGGTCAGCACGCCGATCGCCCGGCGTCTGACGGGCGCGAGTCTTGTGAGCGCCTCCGCGCCGAACCGCTCTGCGAGCCGGCCGTCCTCTGCCGCCTCCCTCGCGGTATAGACGATGTTCCGCCCGGCCATCGCCGGGGATTCCTTCAGCTTTGCGAGTATTTGTTCGGTGCCGACGATTTCGCGCGGCTGATACACGCCCGTCTCGTCGGCGATCGCCTCGATATTGGCGGGAAAAGACGTCACATACAGCTCGCCCGTCGACAGGTCGCAGACCGCCAGCCCGCAGAGGCCGTCCTCTTCCGCAAGGCCGGCGATGAAGTTGTTGCCCCGCTCTTCGAGCGACCGGGTCTCCATGATCGTCCCGGGCGTCACGATGCGGACGATTTCGCGCCGGACAACGCCCTTCGCGGCCTTCGGATCTTCGACCTGCTCGCAGATCGCCACCTTGTAGCCTTTGTCGATCAGCTTCGCGATGTAGCTTTCGGCGGAATGGTACGGCACGCCGCACATCGGGATCCGTTCTTCGCCGCCGCCGTCCCGTCCGGTCAGCGTAATCTCCAGTTCGCGGGCGGCCAGAATCGCGTCATCGAAGAACATTTCGTAGAAATCGCCCAGGCGGAAGAAGAGAAACGCGTCCTTCACCTGTTCTTTGATCGCCAAATATTGCTGAATCATCGGCGTATATTGAGCCGTCATGCCGCCCCTCCCATGATCACCGGCATCTGCCGGACATCATTGGTCATTATACCAGAAAGCGCACCGATCGGGGAACGAGCGGATTGGCCGCCGCTCCCCATCATTGCGGGTGATGCCAACATCACGAACGGTCATTATTCCTGATATGAAAACTTATCCATACTCGAAATGGTTTGCAATCATCTTCATCGAAGTCGGGGAGTGGCGAAAATGTCCGGCATGCCGGAAGGTTATCTCAAAGTGAAGGGGCGCCCGGGAGCGCCCCTTTTTGTTATGCCGGAAGAACATGCGGGATGAGGAAAGCAAGCGCGTGCGTCAGCGCACCGGCAACCCCCATTTCGGCCGGATATCGGCGTCCTCGCGCCATACCTCCCCCCGCTCCAGCGCGGCGAAGAACGGCGCGATCCAGCGTCTGTGGAGCGCGTAGCCGGGCACGCGGCGCATGACGTCGTGCACCCGGCGGGCGATCGCGCGCAGCGCATCCCGGTCGCCTTCGTAATAGGCGCGCCGGCCCGCCTCCGTCTCGCTCGGCAGGCCGGTAAGCGCCGCCAGCAAGGCGGTGTGCCGCGCGGCCAGCAAAGCGGCGGCGAATGCCGCCTGCGCGGCGAGCGGCGAGACGAGCCAGCTCGGCGGCGTCCGGTACTCGAAGCCGTGGCGCTTCACGCGGAAGTCGCCGAGCGCGCCGTACCGCGGACGTCGCCGCAAAGCGCGCGCGTCCTCCGCCGCGGCCAGCGGCAGCGCGACGCAGCTGTCGAGCACGCGCAGCAGCCGGGCGCTCGGCGGAACGTTCAGGTGCAGATGGCCGCCGAGCGCGAAGCCGGGCACCGGCATCCCGCCCGCCAGCCAGCGGAGCGGCCGGCCGGCCTCCGCCGTCATCGCCTCCGCCCGCCGCATCAGCCCGCGGATGCCGCGCATGAGGCCGGCCGGGTCCGGCGCCGGATCGGGTCTAAGCTCCGCCACCGGGCAGCAGAGCCGGCCGCGCACGCGCAGCGCGTCGCTTCCGGCCGCCCCGTCGCGCGGGAAATAGCGCGAAGCGGAGACGACGCGGCCGTCCGGGCCGACGAGCAGAAACTCGGGATCGGCGCCGATCAAGAGCTCCCGCCGGCGGCCAGCCTCCGCCTCCGCTTCCTCCGCCAATGCCGCGCGGAACGCCCTGACCGCCTCCGCCCAGAGCGGCAAATCCCGCTCCTCCGGCCCGCCGAACGGTCCGGCCACCCGCACGGCGCCGTCGTCGGCCGCCGCGAGCAGCACCGTGCCGAAGTCGCGGCCGGCCGCGTAAAGCGCCTTGACCGCCGCCGCTTCGAGCCGGCGCCTGAGCGGATGGGGCCCGTTCCAGTCGGCGGGCAGCAGGCCCGATCCCGGGCCGACGCGACGGACCGCAAGCGGCTGCAAATGAAAGACCGGCACTTCGAACAGCCGCACGCCTCCCGCAGCGCCCGCATGCCCGTCCGATCCTTCGGCAGCGGCCTCCCCGCCCGCAACAGAAGGATCGAACCTGACGCCCGCAAGCCGCATCTGCCCGATATCGTCCGGATCCAGCCCGGGACGGCCGTCCATGAGCCAGACGCCGGCGTCGAACCCGCGTTCCGCCGCCGCGCGTTCCCGCCGGGGCCGCCGGAACATGATCACCGCGTCGCCCGCCTTCGGCATGCCGTCATGCCCGCAGCGCGGCAGCTGCAGTTCGGCGGCGATCCGCGCCATGGCCCCGCTTGCCGCCGTTTGCTCATCGATCCACAATCGTCCCGTCACGCCGCATCACCCCCCGACCGCCGCAAGGCAAGCACCGCCCATTCGACAAAAAAGAGGGCATACGCCCTCGAATCATTGCACCTGTTCGCATATCCTGCATATGAGAACCGGCCATTGCAGATCCGGAAAACGGCGCGACCCACACGCCAGCCGCCCGCCGGCTTACAGCTCGTCGTCCAAAAGTTCCGGATCCAGATCTTCGTAACCGCCGTCGTCGTAGCCGTCGTAAGCTTTGTCCTCGTCGCCGCAGCCGCCGGGGCACACGGCGACGCACACCTTCGTCTCCGCGATCATTTCGACGGCGAACTCGCGCTCGACGCGCACGACGACATCCGCGCCGCTCGCGGAAATGTTCGCTTCAACGCAGCTCGGCTCCTGCGTCGCGACGGCGGACACTTCCTCCGTCGAAGCCCGGTGTTTCGGGTCGATGTAGGAAAGCGGCACAAGTTCGGAATACGAAATCGTCTCTTTGGCAACGTCCGTCTCGGAGTTGCGGTTGTAGGAATACCAGATGTTGATATCGTAAGTGCCGATGACCTCGATACCGTCGCCCGACCGGACCGCTTCGTATTGATGATTGATGATCCAGGCCCCCAGAATGCTGGTCGGCCGATGGGGCGGCGTGAAGGTGTGGGAGACGGTGGAGAACTTACGACCTTTTCCGCAGACAGCCTTCGTGATTATCTCTCTGCACTTCAGCTGTTTATCTGCAATTGCCATGCTGTTTAACCTCCTCCATGCAATCATTCAGTTAAAGTCTATGCAGGACATGGGCGAATGTTGATTGCGCCGCGGCAACTTCATCTTTATGTTTATGCCGCGCAAGGCTTGTGTTAGTATTCGGCTTCTCAGCAAAACGACGCAATTTTCATCCGCCCGTCCCCGCAGTTTTCGGACAAGCCCGCTTCCTCTGGAAAAAGGCCCGCTCGCATGCACAACGCTCAGCTTTCCGCTCACCGGTCCCTGTAACCCGGCGACAGCCGCGCCTCGATCAGCGAGACGAGTCCGTACATGACGGCGGCGACCGCGCCGATCACGATAAGCGATGACAGCACCAGCGTGAAATTGAACACCTGAAATCCGTAGATGATCAGATAGCCGAGTCCGCGTTTTGCCGTCAAAAACTCGCCGACGATGACGCCGACCCACGACAATCCGACATTCACCTTCAGCGCCGAGACGATCGTCGGCAGCGAGCCGGGCAGGACGGCCAGCCGGAACACCTGGCCCCGCGTGCCGCCGAACAGCCTCACCACCTTCAGATAGTTGGCGTCGATTTCCCGGAAGCGGCCGTAGATCGTGAGCGTCGTAATGATGATCGTCACCGACACCGCCGTCATGATGATCGACAGGTAGCCGGGACCGAAGCCGACGATGAAAATCGGACCGAGCGCCACCTTGGGCATGCTGTTCAGCACAACCAGGTATGGATCGAGCACGCGCGAGACGACCGGGAACCACCAGAGCAGCGCCGCCAGGGCGGTTCCGCCCAGCGTGCCGAGCACGAAGCCGGCGGTCGTCTCGGCCACGGTCGTCATCGTATGCGGCAGAAGCGATCCGGAAGCGGCGAGCTCCCCGAGCATCCTCGCGATTTTGCCCGGGTAGCTGAACAGCAGCTCGTCGATCCAACCGGAACGAACGGCCGTCTCCCACAGGATGATGAAGGCGGCGAACAGCGCAATCTGCAAAATCCGGACAACCAGCGTGATTCGCGCGGCCCGCGAACGGTACTTATGCTCAAGCTCGCGAATCCAGCTGTGTTCCCGCTCCTCGGGCATGGCCCGGACCCCCTCCCTCCGAATCCTGAATCATCCCCCGCAGACGGTGGAACAGCGGCCCGAATTCCGGTTCCCACCGCGCTTCGGACGGCTGTCTCGCGCGGATCGAAGCCGGCACGTCCAGCACGGTCCGGATGCGGCCGGGCGATGCGTCCAGAATGACGACGCGGTCGCTCATCGCGGCCGCCTCTTCCAGATCGTGCGTCACCAGCACGGCCGTCACGCCGCGCGCGCGCACCGTCTCCCATACGAGATCTTCAAGCTGCAAACGAATAAGCAGATCGAGCGCCGAGAACGGTTCGTCGAGCAGCAGCACATCCGGCTCCCGCGCCAGCGTCCGCACGAGCGCGGCGCGTTGGCGCATCCCGCCGGACAGCTCATGCGGAAAGCGGCGCGCGGCCCCGGCCAGGCCGAATTCGGCAAGCAGCCGGTCGACGCGCCGCTCGGCTTCCGGACCGCGCGCGCCCGCGATTTCGAACCCGATCAGCGCGTTGTCGCGGATGTTCCGCCACGGGAACAGATAATCCTGCTGGAGCATGTAGCCGATGCGCGGGTTCGGGCCGATCACCTTCTCGCCCGCCAGTTCGACGGTTCCCCGCGAAGGCTTGATGAGGCCGGCCAACAGATTGAGGATTGTCGTCTTGCCGCAGCCGCTCGGTCCGACCAGGCTGACGAATTCGCCGGCGGCGACGTCAAGATTCAGCCCGTCCACGGCCAGCGCCGCGCCCCCGGGACCGACGTAAGCGTGCGATACGCCGGACAGTCGAAGCATGGCGTCCATCCGCATCCCTCCTCCGCTTGCGCCATGCGGCTGACGCGCTTTTCATCAGCGCAGCGCCTGCTCCGCGAACGAGTTGTCGACGATCGCGTCACGCGGCGTTCTCTCCGTGATCTCGCCGGCCTGCTCCATGATGTCCAGCAGATTGTTCCATTCTTCCTCGTCGATCACGCCGCCGACGGCGTACGATTGCTGCGCCTTGTACCGCTCGATGACGCGGGCGGCAATGTCCCGATCCGTGCCTTCGAAAAACTCGAGTACCGCGTCCGCAATTTCGCCGGCCGGATGGTCTTCGACCCACCGCTGCGCCTTCGTGACCGCGTTCGTGAACCGCTGGACGATTTCTTTGTTTTTCTCGATGTAGCTTCGCTTCGCCATGAACACCGTGTACGGCAGCCGGCCGCTCTCCACGCCGAACGACGCGATGACGTACCCTTTGCCTTCCTTCTCGAAGATCGACGCCTGCGGTTCGAACAGCTGGACGTATTCGCCCGTTCCCGAAACGAAAGCCGCCGGAATGTTGGCGAAATCGACGTTCTGGATCAACTCCAGGTCTTCATGGGGATCGATGCCGTGTTTGCGCAGCGTGAACTCGCCCGCCATCTGCGGCATGCCGCCCTTGCGCTGGCCGAGGAACACCGATCCTTTCAGCTCGTTCCAGTCGAACGGCTCCTTCTTCTCGCGGGCGACGAGGAACGTGCCGTCAGTCTGCGTCAGCTGGGCGAAATTGATCACCGGATCATCCGCACCCTGCTGATAGACATAGATCGACGTCTCCGAACCGACCAGCGCGATGTCGATGCCGCCCGACAGCAGCGCCGTCATCGTCTTGTCGCCGCCGGCCGTCGTCTGGAGGTCGACCTGAAGTCCCTCATCTTCAAAAAAGCCCTGGCTGAGCGCGACATATAAGGGGGCGTAGAAAAGCGAGCGCGTCACCTCACCCACTTTCACCTTCGCCGCCTCTTTCGAACCGCCGCCGCAGCCCGCCAGCAGCGCAGCGATCAGCGCGGCCGCGAGCAGCCATCCGTATCGCGATCGCTTCTGCATGCACCTTCACCGCCTTTTCCTACCGGGTTGAATCGGGTGTGTTACAACCTATTCTCCGGGCAGACGGTTGGTGTATGGCGGCGGGCGCCCAAGTACGAAAAACCCGGCCGGTCCGCCTCGCATGGCGTTCCGGCCGGGTCTTGCGCCCGGGATTACAGCCGGTAGATATCGCGGTATTTTTCCTCCAGGTAATCGGTCAGGTAGGACGGATTCAGCGGTCCGCCGGTTACGCGCCGCACGATCTCGCCCGGCGTCTCCAGCTTGCCGTACCGGTAAATGCGCTCCGTCAGCCAGTCTTTGATCGGGATCAGGCGGCCGGAACCGACCAGTTCCCATATGTCCGGCATTTCCCGCTCCATGGCAGCGGCGAACTGCGCGGCGTACATGTTACCGAGCGCATACGACGGGAAATAGCCGAACGCGCCGCCGGACCAGTGGACATCCTGCAGCACCCCTTCCGCGTCATTCGGCGGTTCGATACCGAGGTATTCCTTGTATTTCGCGTTCCAGATCTCCGGCAAATCCGCCGCGGTGACGCCTTCGTCGAAAATCATTTTTTCGATTTCGTAACGGATGACGATGTGCAGGTTGTACGTCAGCTCGTCGGCTTCGATGCGGATCAGCGACGGTTCGACGATGTTGATCGCCCGGTAGAACGATTCCGCATCCGTATTCAGCCGGCCCGGAAAATGGCTTTGAAGCTCGCCGAAATAGCGCTGCCAGAACGGACGGCTGCGACCGATGATGTTCTCCCAGAAACGCGACTGCGACTCGTGGATGCCCATCGACGTGCCGGTCTGCAGCGTCGTGCCGGCAAGCTCGCTGCCGAGGTTCTGCTCATATAGCGCATGGCCGCCCTCGTGGATCGTGCCGAACAGGGCGCTGGCCACATCGTTCGGCAGGTAGCGTGTCGTGATGCGGACGTCGCCGGGATTGAGTCCCGTCGCGAACGGGTGGACGCTTTCGTCCAGGCGGCCGGCTTCGAAATCAAAGCCCATTTCCTTCAGGATGAACAGGCTGAACCGGCGCTGCGCTTCCGGCTCGAACGTCCCGGCCAGGACCGAACGGTCCGGCTGAGCGGGCGATTCGGCGATCGCGGCCGCGAGCGGGACGAGCTTCTCCCGGAGGCCCCCGAACAGCCGGTCGAGCTCGGCGGTCGTCATGCCCGGTTCATACTGGTCGAGCAGCGTGTCGTAACGCGTCCCCTTCACGCCCCACAGTTCGATGAACCGGTTCGTATAGTCGATGATCCGCTCAAGGTACGGCCGGAAGCCGGCATAGTCGTTGTTCGCCTTCGCCTGCTCCCAGAACGCTTCCGCCTGCGACGTCAGCACGACGTATTCCTGATACAGCTCCGGCGGGATGCGCCGGTTCCGCTCGTATTCCTTCGCCGTCTCGTCGACCAGCCTCCGGTCGATCCGGGACAGGTTCCCGTACGCATCGGGCTCCCGGAGACGCGCCAGCAGTTCGCCCATCTCATCGGATACGGCCAGTCTGAACGACTCGGCCGACAGGACGCCGACCGCCTCCGATCGGGCGTCGATGCCGCTCTTCGGCGCGCCGGTCCGCATGTCCCAATACGCGAGCCCGATCACTTCCTCGTAGCTTTTGATCTTCTTGATCAGCTCGCGGAATTTCGCGAGCGCTTCCGCCTTCTCCATGCATCCAACCGCCTTTCCAGCAATTTGGCTCTCCACTTGATGATACGTCCGCTCGCACCGTATAATCAACTTTGACTTGCGGCGGCCCAGGGCCGCGAAAGGAGAATCGCGATGCGCATTGACATGACGCCGGAAGCTGCCGGCCGGCTTGCCGCCATGCCGGGCGTCGGACGGCGGCTCAGGCTGATCTATGATGCGGAAGGCTGCGGCTGCGCCGTCAGCGGCGTCCCCGCTCTGCAGACGATCGATGAACCGGCGCCCGGAGATGCGGAGGCGGAGACGAACGGACCGTTCGAGGTCGGATACGATCCGCGGCATGAAGTGTTTTTCGAAGATCGACTGGTGATTGACCGCGCGCCGGACGGCGACGGTCTGATGCTGCGCGGCGCGGGACAAATCTACACGACGCATCTCAGGGTCATCACGGCCCGGCATTCGGGAGGTTAATCATGAAACGGCTGGAATCCATATTGGAACATAACCGAAAGTTTGTCGAAAACCGCGAGTATGAAGCGTACATGACGGATCGCTTTCCCGACAAGAAAATGGTCGTCGTCACCTGCATGGACACGCGGCTGACGGAACTGCTGCCGCGGGCGATGAACCTGCGCAACGGCGACGCGAAGATCATCAAGAACGCCGGCGGCATCGTCACGCAGCCGTTCGGCAACATCATGCGGAGCATCCTGATCGCGCTGTATGAAATGAAGGCGACCGAAGTGTTCATCGTCGGACACCACGAATGCGGCATGACCGGTCTTGATCCGGATGTCGTGCTGGAGCACATGCGCGAGCGCGGCATCGCCGATTCGACGATCGAGATGCTGACGAACGCGGGCTTTCAGCTTGACCGGTGGCTGACCGGGTTCGACAACGTGCGCGACAGCGTCGAGAAAAGCGTCCGCATCGTCAGCCGCCACCCCTTGCTGCCGCCGGGCACCTATGTGCATGGCCTGATCGTGCACCCCGTCACCGGCAAGCTCGACCTCGTCGTGGACGGCTACACCGGACAAGCCGTGTGAGCGCTGCGGGATTCCGGCGCTACGGATCGCGCCGCCGCGCAGCCGTCCGCTCGGCCGCTGCCCTCGCCCGCGCTTCAATGACGTCCGACCGGTCGCGCAGCGCGTGCCGCCGGACGATGCTCTCCTCGAGCGGATCGTCCGCTCCCCAGGCAAAACCTTGCCGGCGAGCCCGTTCCTGCAGCAGCTTGAGCAGTTCGCCGTCCCGGATCGGCAGATTGACCGCCCGGTAAACGGCTTCTCTCCCCGCCGCTTCGAGCCGGCGCGCCGATTCGGCTGCGATTTCTTGCACCGCCGCGCCGTCCAGTCCGAGCCGGTCGAGCGTCTCCGGGCGGAGCCGCGCCGCCGCGCCGCGGTACATTTTCACCGCGCCCGCCGCATTGCCGCGTCGATGATGGTACAGCGCCACCGCGAGCTGGATCAGTCCGACCCAGACGTCGCGGTCCGGATCCCGGAGCGGCAGCGATTTCCAGTATTCCTCCAATCGTTCATGGCATTCGAAGTAATCGCGCGTCGCGTGAAACTCGAACAGATAATCCACATACGGTTCCGGATACGCGGACATGCCCGTTCACCTGCCAGCCTGCCTGTTCTTGTAACGGCATTTTCTTAAACAACTTTCTTGAAACCGGGACCCGACCCGGACGTATAAGTTGATGATACCAGAAGACAGAACATAGTGGGAGGCAAGTCATACCATGAAGTCATCGACCTGGACGAAAGCGCTTCTGCTGCTCACCGTCTTCACCGTGTTCTTCGTGACGGTCGCCGAACCGGCCGATGCGCGCCGCGGCCGCTTTACCGCACCGAGGCAGACGTTCAAGGAGCAGCCGAAGAAAATTCAGGACAACAACGTCAGCAAAACCGATCGGACGGCTTCCGGCACCGCTTCTAGCACGAAGGCCGGCGCGAACACAACCGGCGGCACCGCCGGCACGCAGCGCGGCTTCTTCGGCGGCGGCAGCTTCATGAAGGGCCTCATGATCGGCGGTCTCGCCGGCCTTCTGTTCGGCAGCCTGTTCGCCGGCATGGGATTCTTCGGCGAACTGCTCGGCCTGATGATCAATGTGCTCGCCATCTATTTCCTGTTCGTGCTGATCCGCGCCGCATACCGGTACTTCCGCGACCGGAGACCGCCGCGTGAATCGAGGAGACCGTACTGAGCATGCGGCTGTCAATGGATGAGATCGTCAACGCGGTCTGCCTTCATTTCGCCGAACGGAAAGGCGTGAAGCCGACCGACGTTGAAGTGCAGCTTCAATGGGATGAGGATTACGGCTATACGGCCGAGGTCTGGGTGCTCGGCCGCAGCCAGTACATCGTCGAAGCGAATTTGCTCGAAGCAATCGAGCGGTATATGTTCACCGAATACGGCAGACGGGTGTTCCGCGAACAGATCCGGCTCGGGCTGGATGACGAGATCTGGGCGGACATTGCGGATTAAAGGCGGGTTCAGCCTGCTTATGCAGGGCGGCCGTCCGGCTCATCAGCGAATGGGCCGGGCGGTTTTTATTTTGAGTACGGGGCTCCGGAAGTGCCGGTATGTTTTTACGTTTATTTTTTTGGGCGCCATGGAAACTTTGCCAAGCAACCTTCCTCCATCTTCTGCGTTAAACTAATAGATTCACAGATTGCCAGAGGAAGGATGTTGAGCCTCGAATGGAACTTCGGGCCCTACGGGCGGTTCTCGCGCTGCTGATCATTTTCGCGCTCAGCCTGCAGGCGGCATCCGCGGCGAACGCCGCGGCGGATCTCGCCCGCATCACGAAGTACCGCGTCTATCAGAACGACAAACCGCTCAAAGAATTTGCCACGGAATCGCAGGCGATCGCCTACGCGAAGCAGTTCGCGTACAGCCGCGTCGAGAAGATTGCCGACCGCGCCTGGGTCTGGCACAATTATCCTCGCTATGCGGTGTATGTCGACGGCGTGCTGGCACCGAACATGCTGTTCCGTACATATGCCGAAGCGAAAAAGGCGGCGGCCGGCAAAATCAACGTCGCGATCCGCGATCTCGAACAGCCCGGCTGGGCCTACGCGAAATTCGCGCGTTACCGGTTGTACCAGGGGCACAAAACCCTCCCCGCCTGGTCGTTCACCACGCTGGCGGAGGCGAAAGCCGTCGCGAAATATTATCGGAACATGCATGTCATCGATCTGGCGACGAATTCATGGATCTGGGACAACCTTACGGATGAAGAGGAAGCGGCGGAACGGGAAAAAGCTCCCGCCTATGCCGTCCTCGTTAATGGGGAACCCGGCGAGAAGCGCTACGGCTATCTGCGCGACGCCATTCAGGCCGCGGCCGGCATCGCGGGCAGCGAAGTCATCCACCTGGACACGGGAACGGTCGTCCACTCGAACGTCCCGCCGTTCGCCGTCTTCCAGAACGGCAAGGAACGGAAAAGGTTCTTCGGCCTCGACAACGCCGTCGCCTACGCGAAAGGATTGGCCGGAGCGGAGATTATCCGGGACGGCAAGGTGCTCTGGACGAACATCCCGTATTACCGCGTCTACCAGGGCGACCGCGAAGTCCGGCAGTTCCATGCGCTGAAAAGCGCGATCACCGCCGCATCGGGCCTCGCGAACGCCTCCATCCGCACGGAGGACGGACGGGTGCTCTGGAGCAACGCGAGCCGGCTGCTCTACCTCGGCTGGAACGGTTCATCGAGCACGGGCACGATTCTGAGCCAGATTGCGAACACGCAGGGGCTCGACATCGACTCGCCCACCTGGTTCCAGCTCGCTTCGGCGGACGGCACGCTGGAGGACAAGTCGGATCCGGCGCTTGCGAAGGAATTGAAGGCCCGCGGCATCAAGGTCATGCCGCTCGTGAACAACCAGTTCGACCGGCGGATGACCAGCGCGTTTCTCGCCGACGAAGCGGCGCAGAAGCGGTTCATTGACGCCCTCGTGAACCGGCTGGCCGAGCTCGGCGTCTACGGCGTCAATCTCGATTTCGAGGAAGTGGCCGGAACGGACCGGAACCGCTATACCGCCTTCGTGCGGAAGCTGGCGGACGCCGTCCATGCCCGCGGCATGAAAATATCCATCGACCTGATCCGCGGCGACAAAGCCTGGAATCACCAGACCGCTTACGATCATGAGAAAATTGCGGAAGCCGTCGACTACATCATGATTATGGCCTACGACCAGTACTGGAGCGGCAGCACGAAGCCCGGCTCCGTATCCGGTCTGGCCTGGACGGAGCAAGGCATCATCGATTTTCTGTCCTACGGCATTCCCCGCTCGAAACTGTTCCTCGGCGTGCCGTTTTATGTGCGGGAATGGAAAGTCGACGCTTCCGGCAATGTGCTCGGCTCGCGGGCGGTGCTGATGAAGGACATCCCCGCCCTGCTGAATGAGGTCGAGGAGACGGCGGTTTACGACCCGACGTTCGGTCAGACGAAAGTGACGTATGTCAAGGACGGTCAGACCTATGTGTTCTGGATGGAGACGGAGCAGACGATCAAGGCGAGGATCGAACTGGCGAAGAAGTACGATCTGGCCGGCGTCGCCGTCTGGCGGCTCGGCTACGAACCGGCGGATTTGTGGACCATGATGCTCAGAATGAAATAACGGAAAGGCGGACGCCGCGGGTTGCGGCGTCCGCCTTCTTCTTCCCCGGCTTTCAGCTGCCCGGCTCCGCCAGCCGGGTGCGCCGCACGACCGAGGCAGCCCATTCCGGCGCGGCATGCCCGATTGCAAGCAGCAGCCGGGCGGCGCCCGGACGGCCGAGCACCGTCTGCAGCAGACGTCCGAGCCGCAGCGCGCCGGCGCATTCCCGGCGGAAGAACCGCTCGTATTCGCGGCGCCACGCATCATCCGTCATGTCGCCGCGCAATCGGCGATCGGCCAGCCGCGCGCAGACCAGGCCGGAGCGCAGCGCGATCGACATGCCGTCGCCGCAGAGCGGCGGAATGCGGAGCGCCGCGTCGCCGACGAGCGGGCAGCCGGACCAGGCGAGCGGCCTGCGGTCGAGCATGACCGGCGAGACCGCGGCCTCCGTGCCGGGCACGGGCCTGGCGCCTTCGAGTCTGCGCGCCAGTTCGGGATGGCGGCGCGCCGCTGCGGCGATCCAGGCCAGGGCGGAAGACTCCCCGCCGCTGAACGCCCGCGGATCGAGCAGCGCCGCGGCGTTGACCCTCCCGCCGGGCACGGGCGACAGGCCGAGGTATCCGCCGCGGAACGCGTAGAGCTCCGTCACCGGAATGACGGGGATTCCCTCGAAATGGACCTTCACGCCAAGCAGCCGGGATGCGCCCGTCCGGGCGGCGCGCGGGTCCGCGAACGCCTTGCGCGCTCCCGCTCCCCAGGCGCCGACGACGACGCGCGCGTGAACCGTCCCCGCCGTTCCGTCCCCCTGCGTGTCGACGGCGTAGATACCGCCTTCCCGGCGGATGCCCGCCGCCCGGATTCCTTCGCGCACTTCCGCTCCCGCCCGCCGGGCGCCGTCCAGCAGCGCCGCGTCCAGTTCACGGCGGCTGATGCCGAGCGCGGCGCCGGGAAGCGGCACGTCGAGCGGCCTGCCGCCGGCCGCCGACAGGCGGACGCGCTCGATCCGGACGGGCGACAGGCCGTTCACCGTGTCTTCGAGCCCGAGCTCGCGCAGCGTCGTCTTCGCTTCCGGCGACAGAAATTCGCCGCATACCTTGTGCCGGGGAAAGGCGCGCCGCTCCAGGACGATCGTCTCCCATCCCGCCGCGGCCAGCTCGCGGGCCGCGGCGCTGCCGCCCGGGCCTCCGCCGATCACGACCGCGTCAACCGTCTTGTCCGCCAGACGCATCACCGCCTTTTTCCGTACCGCTTTTCCGGATGACGACGACGTAGCGGTACGGCGCCTTGCGCGCATACCACATCTCCCGGATGCCGCCGTCAATGGCCAGCTTGTCCCAATCCTCGTCGCGGAATCCGCGCGCCACGGACAGCGGCGCGTCGACCCGGATGCAGCGGTTCCCCGTCAACAGCCGCGCCGTCAGCCACACTGCGGCCCAGGGGACGATGTGGCGGCGAAGATCGCTCAGGACGACGCCGATCCGGGAGACGCCGAGCATGCGGCGGATGACGCGGGGCAGCTCGTCCGGTCCGAAATGGTGGACGAACTGCGTCGCCGTGACGATATCCGCCGCCTGATCCGGCAGGTCGAACAAATCGCCGCGCGCCACTTCGATCCGCGCATCCCCGCGAAACAGCCGCCTCGCCTCGCGGCAAGCTTCTTCCCTGACGTCGACCAGCCGGATCGTGATCCCGATCCCGTTCCGTTCCGACCAGCGGAGCAGCGAACGGTTCACATCGCCGGAACCGGCGCCGATATCGAGCACCGACAGCCGCGCGGGCCTGCCCGCTTCGATCCAGAGACGCTCGACGCCGGTGCGGATCGGCGCCGCGGCCGCGAACAGCCGGTTGAGCGTCCGCAGCCGGCGGTAGGCGCCCGCGAGCTCCGCTTCCGGCACGCCGCTGCCGTCCATCCGTTCAGGCTGCGAAGCCCGCATCCGAAGCAGGTCAAGCATGGACGGCAACCTGCCCGCTCTCCCCGGGAACCGGGGCATGCGCGAAGCCGAACGGCAAGAGCTCGGCCGTCAGCCCCGGACCGAAGGCGACGGCGATGCCGTCAAGCGGTCCGGTCCGTGTCGGCCGCCGCTGAAGCTCCCGCCGCAGCTCCTGCATCACGAACAGAATGGCCACGGAGGACATGTTGCCGTACTGCCGCAGCACTTCCCGGCTCGGACGCGTCTGCTCCGCCGACAGCCCGCACGTCTCCTCCACCGCGTCGATGATGCCGCGTCCGCCGGGATGGATCGCCCACAGCCCGGGAGCCGTTCCCCCCGCCATGAACGGACGGATCTCCGCGGGCAGATGGGTGCGGATCAGCCTGGGCACATTCGCCGAAAGCATCAGTTCGAATCCGTACGGCCCGATGTTCCAGGTCATGTCCGCTTCCCCGCCCGGCAGCAGGACAGACCGGGGCTGCCCGAGCCTGAACACGGCAGTCCGCCCGTCCGCCGGCGCGCCGACGACGCAGGCGGAAGCGCCGTCTCCGAACAGCGATGCGGCGAACAGATCTTCCCTGGCGCCCGAAGGCTGGAAATGCAGCGTACAGAGCTCGACGCAGACGACGAGCACGCAGACGTCCCCGTTCGGGGAAGCGGCCGCGAACTGCCGGGCCAGCCCGATCGCTTTGAGCCCCGCCGCGCAGCCGACGAACGTGAGCGGCAGCCGATTGACGCTCGCCGGCAGGCCGAGCGCCCGGATAAGCTCCGCGTCCAGTCCGGGCAAATATTGCCCCGTGCAGCTTGTCGTGATCAGGTGGGTCACGGCCCCGGGCGGCGTGCCGCTGTCCGCGAGCGCCCGCTCCGCCGCAAGACGCGCGAGCGGCAGCGCCTCACGGCGATAGACGCCCATCCGTTCGGCGGTGGCGGGAGCCGCCTCCCGGCTCCGCGGAAAATAGCGGCACGCGCCGGCTTCCTCCAGCAGATTCGGCTCGCACGTGTAGCGCGCCTCGATGCCCTGTTGGCGGAAGATGCGCCGTGCCCAGCGCGCCGCGCCGGGATCGTCCCGCAGCGCTTCCGCCACCCGCAGCGCCGTATCCGCCTGATCCAGTCGCCAGGCCGGAACGGCGGTGCCGATGCCGAGCAGCGCGATATCCGGCGTATGGTCCATCCCGCACTCACCCTTTCCTGTCGCATCAGCCGCCGCTTGCCCGCAATCGGACAAGCGATGCCGCTACACGATTGTATTCGGGAACGGGCCGAAGTTATGCACGCCGTGCCGGATGCCGGCCGCATATCGAGTAGGAGGGGGCGGCTAGCCCCCTCCTACTCGATTCGTAAGGGTCAGGATTTGAAAAATTCGATCCGTTTTCTCAGATTGGCCGAATGCTGCTGAAGCTGTTCGGACGTCGACGTGATTTCCTGCATGAGCGCATATTGTTCCTGCGTCGACGCGAACACTTGCTGCGCCCCTTCCCGGATCTGTTCCGCAATTTCGACGACCGCGCGCGCCTCGGCGAGCGTGCTGTTCATTTGCTCCGCCTGCATCATGACGCGGTTCGACGCTTCCACCACGATCTTGTGCACATTGTCCGCCTCTCCGGCAATCAGGCGCAGCGCTTCCGCGGACTTCTCGCCGTGTTCGGACTCCTGTTCCGCCACTTCATACTGCTCGGAGATCTGTTCCACCACTTGTCTGATCTCCTGCTGGATCTGTTCGATCAGCTGCCGGATATCCTGCACTGATTCGGCGCTCTGCTGGGCCAGCTTGCGGACGGCTTCCGCGACGACCGCGAATCCGCGTCCTTCCTCCCCGGCCCGCGCCGCTTCGATCGAGGCGTTGAGCGACAGCATGTGCGTCTGGTCGGCGATGCCGGCGACGACTTCGGAGATGTTCCCGATCAGGCCGGCATGCTCGTCCAGCCGCCGCACGGTTTCGATCGATTCCCGGTTGAGGACGGCCATTTTCCGCATGCCTTCCACTAGCGACGCAATCGCTTCGCCGTTCTCGCGGATCGTCTGATCCATCTTGATCGCCGATCTCCGCGCTTCTTCGGCCAGCTCGCTGATCTCGTTCGCGGCGCTTGATGCCAGCTCCAGCGAACGGAACATGACGGCCGTCGATTTGGACTGATGTTCCGCGCCGTCGGACATTTTGTCGACACGGTCCGTAATGTTCTGGATGTGCCGGGTGGCCTGTTCGATCGCATTCCCCAATTCGCCGACATGCAGATGGGTGGCCTTGTAGTTGTCCGCGATGCCGTCGACGATCGTGCGCAGCTGCCGGATCATCGCGTCGAACGACAGGGCAAGCGCTCGCAGTTCATCGTCCGAACGCGGCGGAACGACCTCGACGTTCAGGTAGCCTTCGGACACCTTGTTGGCCGTCTGCATGAGCTGCTTGAGCGGCTTGATCAATCGGTTCGCCGCCAGCATGCCCAGAAATCCGGTCCAGAAAATGCCAAGCAGCAGCGTGCCGACAATAAACCAGACTTCGGATATATGTTCATCTAAATAATCCATTAGCACCAGAATGAAGAACGCGCTTGTTCCGTACGTTACCGCCGATACTGCCGTGATACCGAGTACGACTTTTTTCATGATACTGAATTTGAATTTCACGTCGATTCCTCCCGAGGATGCTTTTCCCTTCTTATTCCATTCGTCGGATGCGCGCGAAACCCTTTTGACAGTTCAGCGGAAATAAAAATATTTGTCCGAACGCCGACCGCGTCTTGCGCCATATACAAGTCAACCGTCTGTGATAACCTTTATAACGTACAGTAATGTTCGTATTAATGAATAGGAGGTGATGATCTTGACACGGGTCAAATTTCTCACGCTGGCACTCATTCTGGTCTTGACGGCTTCCTTCTCGCAAGCCGCCCCCGCTTCCGCAGCCGGCTTCGTCTCGTCCGCATCCGTCAGGACGCTCGCATTCGGAGGTCTGCTCGGAGATCTGCTCGCGTTTCTCTCCGATCTCGGCGGATTGATCAGCTCGCTGCTCGGCGGCGAGTCCAAAGACGGAAACGGCGGCGGCGCCGGTCCGCAATTGTCCTCGCTTCCGCCTTCCGCTATAATAGTTCCATTGTCAGGCGCGGGTGCGGTCGGGCGATTTTTTCGCGTCCCTGATCGATATCCCGGCGCCAATTATGCGAAGTCAAGGAAGGTCTGTCCGATGTACTACATAGCAGATCAATGGGTCGATTATGAAGTGATTGACGCCGGAGGCGGCGAGAAGCTTGAGCGTTGGGGAACGGTGGTCCTCCGCCGGCCGGATCCGCAGATCATCTGGCCGATCGGGCGGGAGACGGACGAATGGCTGACCGCCCATGCCCATTACCACCGCAGCTCGTCCGGCGGCGGACATTGGGAATATCGGCGCAAGCTGCCGGAACATTGGAACATCCGGTACGGCGAGCTGACGTTTCTCATCCGGCCGACCAATTTCAAGCATACGGGACTGTTCCCCGAACAGGCGGTGAACTGGAGCTGGATCATGGACAAGATCCGTGGCGCCGGTCGGCCGGTCCGGCTGCTGAACCTGTTCGCCTACACGGGCGGCGCAACGGTGGCCGCGGCTTCGGCGGGAGCCGAGGTCGTCCATGTGGATGCGGCGAAGGGCATGGTGCAGTGGGCGAAGGAGAACGCCGCCCTGTCGGGGCTTGCGGACCGGCCGATCCGCTACATTACGGATGACGTGTTCAAGTTCGTCCAGCGGGAACAGCGGCGCGGCCGCAAATACGACGCCATCGTGATGGACCCTCCCTCCTACGGGCGCGGTCCGAACGGCGAAATGTGGAAGCTGGAGACGAGCCTGTACCCGTTCCTGGAGTCGTGTCTGCCGATCCTGTCGGACGAACCGCTGTTCGTCCTGATCAACGCCTATACGACCGGCTTGTCCCCCGCCGTGCTGAACAATCTGCTCAAAATGACGATCGGCCGGAAGTTCGGTGGCACGATCCGCTGCGGCGAAATCGGTCTGCCGATCACCCGCTCCGGCCTGGTGCTGCCGTGCGGCATTCTCGGCCGCTGGGAGGCGTCATGACGGGCCATGACGGCGGCGCGCCCGCCGTTCAGGTGTTGTACGAGGACAACCACCTGATCGCGGTCGTCAAGCCGCCCGGTATGCTGTCGCAGGCGGACGAGACCGGCGCGCCGGACATCCTGACGGTCGTCAAGGCCGATCTGAAGGCGCGCTACAACAAACCGGGCAACGTCTTCCTCGGACTCGTCCACCGACTCGACCGGCCGGCCGGCGGCGCGATGCTTCTGGCGAAGACGTCGAAGGCCGCGTCGCGGCTGTCCGACGCGGTGCGGAACCGCTCGTTCGCCAAAGGCTACATCGCCTGCACGGAAGGTGTGCCGTCTTCCCGCGAGGCGACGCTCGTCCATTATCTGCGCAAAGACGCGAAGACCAACATCGTAACCGCCTATCCCAAGCCCGTGCCGGACGCGAAGGAAGCGGTGTTGTCGTACAGGGTCGTCGCCGAGGCGGAAGGCCGGGCGCTCGTCGCCGTCCGCCTGCACACCGGCCGGCCCCACCAGATCCGGGTGCAGATGGCCGCCATCGGCTGCCCCCTCGCCGGCGACCGGAAATACGGCGCGGGCGAAGGCGTCCGGTCCCATGACACCGCGGCGCTCTGGTCGGCCTATATCGGCGTCGCCCATCCGGTGACGAAGGAATGGCTCGAGATCCGCTCCCTTCCGCCGCGCGAAGGCGTCTGGGCTTCCTGGCCCGATTCGGCATGGTCGCTTGCGGAAGGATCGTTCACCGCCGAAAGGACGGACAGATGATGAAACGGCGCTTCGCGATCCTCCTCATGCTCGCCGTCTCGCTTGCCGGGCTGGCGCTCATCTATGCGCTGACCGCGTGGAACGGAACGTCCGGCGTGCCTGACGGCAAGAGCGCGGCGGATCATGCGGGATCGGGCAACGATGCCGGCAGCGGCGGCGGATCTGCCGGTACCGAACCGGACGAGACGCCGGAAGAGCTGCCGGTCGAACCGGAGCCGGAACCGGCAGCCCCCGGCGAGCCGGGCTCCGGCGTGCCGGCGGAAGGCCTGCTCGCCGCGGTCGGCGACATCATGATGCACATGCCGCAGCTTCCGGCTTACTATGACATGGACAGCAAGCGGTATGATTTCTCGCCGTACTTCACCGAGGTCAAGCCGCTCCTTGCGGAAGCCGACTGGGCGATGGCCAACCTCGAAACGACGCTGTCGGCCGATGGCGACTATTCGGGCTTCCCCCGCTTCAGCTCGCCGCATGAGCTGGCGGCCGCGCTGAAGGACGCCGGATTCAACATTGTCACAACCGCGAACAACCATTCGCTGGACCGCGGCGCACGGGGCGTCGAACACACGCTCGGGTTTCTGGAAGAACAGGGCTTCGTCACCCGCGGCACCGCCCGCTCCGCGGACGAAGCGGCCGAGCTGACCATCGTCGAGCGGCATCACATCCGCATCGGACTGCTCGCCTACACGTACGGCACGAACGGCATCCCGGTGCCGGAAGACAAACCGTGGCTCGTCGCGCTGATCGATGAGGAACGCATCATCCGGGACATCGCGGCGCTGCGGGAAGCCGGCGCCGACTATATCGTCATCGCGCTGCATTTCGGCGTGGAGTACCAGACGATGCCGAACGAGGAACAGAAAGCGCTCGCGCGCAGGCTGATCGCCGCCGGAGCCGACCTGATCGCCGGCTCGCATCCGCATGTCATCCAGCCGTATGAAGTCGTGGAGACACAGGACGAAAGCGGTGCTGCGCGCCAGGGCGTCATCATCTATTCGATGGGCAATTTCATCTCGAACCAGCGCGGCGGCACGAAGGATTACGGCGTACTGTACCGGATCATGCTGCGCAAAGAGGAAGGCGTGACGCGGATGGCGGACGTGGAGCCGGTCATCACGTGGGTTCACCGCTACAAAGCGAACGGCCGCAATCATTACCGGATCCTCCCCGTCGAGCGCGTGCTCGAAGAGCGCAGCGATCCGCTGCTCTCTGCGGCCGATTATGAGCAGATGGAGACAAACCTGGACGCGCTCCGGAAGCGGCTGGCTGCCATGGGCGCACCGGACGGGCGATGAGCGCTACCGCTCGTCTCCCGCGGCGGCCGGCCGTACAATCGGCTCATCCGCAATCTTGCCCAGCAGATAGATGAGCAGCTGCTGATTGTGGGCCGAAATCCGGTCCAGGGCCTGTCCGATGTAGCGTTCGCGGATTTCCACCCCGCGCCGCGCTTCGCGCAACCCCCGGTCCGTCGCGGTCACCCACACGATGCGGCGGTCGGTTTCGTCCCGGGTGCGCGCAATGAGTCCTCCCCGCTCCATCCGGTCGAGCAGTGTCGTGATCGCGGCCGGCGTCGTGGACAGATAGTGAAGCATATCCGACGGTTTCATCGGCTGATGTTCAAGGAGCAGTTCCAGCACGTTCAGCTGGCTTTCGGTCAGGGCGGGAGCCAGCGCTTCATCGAGATGCATTTTCCAGTCTTTCGTGATTTTCATCCACAGACGGGCAAATTCCGCGGCAAACATCCCAATCCCTCCCAATATCCGCCTTGTTTTCATTATATCAGCCGCTCTTGTCGAAAAAAAGGTTAATGCACTTAATAATTTATGCCGCGAATCGATACTTCCCCCTTCCAGCCGACAACCGATGACATTTTGTACGCAAGGCCCGACGTCGAAACAAGTAAAACCACTTGAAGCGCCTGGAGACCGCCCGTTCTGCAAACGTCAAAAACCCGCTGCCCCCGGAAAATCCTTTCCGGTTGCGCGGGTTCAGCAATGCGTCAGATCAGGCTCAGGCTTCCCCTTCCCGGGATTCAAGGTCCGGACGTCGGAAGCAGCAGACCGCCGCGTCCTGCTTGTCAAGCGCGGCGACGCGCTTGCCGCCCGACCGCAGCAGCTCGATCGGCGTATCTTCCGTACTGAACGTGAAGGAAGCGCCCGACGATGTTGCCAGCGTATAGCGGGCTTCTTCCTTGCAATGGAACGCGCCGATCAGCCGGCTGCCGTTCGATTTTCCACGCTTGCTTTCGTTGAACACGAATGTCGCAAGACCTCTTCCGCCCCTGCCCTGCACCGGGTAATCCAGCAGCAGCGAGCGCTTCGCCCAGCCCAGATCGGTGACGACGAGCACCTCGCCTTCTTCGCCTTTCACGAGCAGGGCGGCCGCGACTTCATCGTTCTCTTTCAGCATGATGCCGCGCACGCCGGCGGCGACGCGTCCCATCGAACTGACTTCGGACTCCTCGAAGCGGATGCTCATCCCGAGCTTCGTGACGAGCATGAGCTGCTGTGTGCCCGTGCTCGCCAGCACCTGCACCACTTCGTCGCCGTCCGCAAGTCTGCATGCGGCGATCGGCCCCGTGCGGGTCGTCTGATACTCTTTCAGCGCGGTCCGCTTCACCTGTCCGCGTTTCGTCACGAACAGAAGCGACAGATCTTCCCGCTCGAAATCCCGCACCGGAACGATGCCGACGATGCCGTCGTCCTTCGCGAGCGGCACGACGTTGACCAGCGCCGTCCCGGTGTCCTTCCACTTGAACTCCGGAATCTGGTGAACCGGCAGGAGGAAGTACGAACCCTTCCGCGTGAACAGCAGCAATTGATCCAGTGTATTCACTTCCAGCACGAGGCGGACGATATCGCCTTCCTTGACGCCGGAATTGTCGAGGTCGCCGCCGGATCGGGTGAAGGACAGCCTGCTCGTCCGCTTGATGTAGCCTTCCTGCGACAGCGTCACCAGTACGTCTTCGGACGCGACCATCACTTCGAGGCCGACCTTCAGCTCCTCCACTTCGCCGCGGATGTCGGAGCGCCGGTCGACCCCGTACGCGCCGCGGATTTCCAATAGCTCGTCCTTGATGACGCCGAGCAGCTTCTTCTCGCTTGACAGGATGGACTTCAGGTACGCGATGCGCTTCTCGGTCTCGCGCAGTTCCTTCGTGAGCTGCGTAATCTCGAGATTCGTCAGCCGGTACAATTGGAGCGTCAGGATCGCGTCCGCCTGCCGCTCGGTGAACCCGAACTTCGCGACCAGGTTCTGCTGCGCGTCCTGGCGGTTCTTCGATGCCTTGATCGTCGCGATGACATCGTCGAGAATATTCAGCGCCTTGACGAGTCCTTCGAGGACGTGGGCGCGGTCTTCCGCCTTCTCCAGCTCGTACCGGCAGCGATTGGAGACGACTTCCTTCTGGTGGTCGATATACGCCGTCAGCATCTCCTTGAGGCCGAGCTGGCGCGGCGCCTTGTTGACGATCGCCACCATGTTGAAGTTGTATGTAATCTGCAGATCCGTCTTCTTGAGCAGATAGGCCAGGATGCCTTCGGCGTCCGCGTCCTTCTTCAGCTCGATGACGATACGCAGCCCGTTCCGGCCGCTCTCGTCGCGCACTTCCGCGATGCCGTCCACCTTCTTCTCCAGGCGGATCGTCTCCATCGCCGTCACGAGCCGGGATTTGACGACCTGATACGGGATCTCGGTGATGACGATCTGTTTGCGGCCGCCGCGCAGCTCCTCGATATCCGTCTTCGCCCGGATATAGATGCGCCCTTTGCCCGTCGCGTAGGCTTCGCGGATGCCCTCCTCGCCCATGATGATGCCGCCCGTCGGGAAATCCGGACCTTTCACGATGCCCAGCAGTTTCTCGAGCGTAATGTCCGGATCATCCATCCGTGCGATGCAGGCGTCGATCACTTCGCGCAGGTTGTGCGGCGGAATCTCGGTCGCAAAGCCGGACGAAATGCCGCTGACGCCGTTGACCAGCAGATTCGGAAAACGCGAAGGCAGCACGACCGGCTCCTTCGCCGTGTTGTCGAAATTGTCCTTGAACGGGACTGTCCGCTTGTCGATGTCGCGCAGCATCTCCATCGCGATCGGCGACAGCCGCGCTTCCGTGTACCGCATCGCGGCGGGCGGATCGTCATCGAGCGAACCCCAGTTGCCGTGGCCGTCGATCAGCACATGGCCCATTTTCCACGGCTGCGCCATCCGCACCATGCCTTCATAGATGGAAGCGTCGCCGTGCGGATGGTAGTTGCCCATCACGTCGCCGACCGTTTTCGCCGACTTGCGGTACGGCTTGTCGGGCGTGTTGCCGGCTTCGTACATCGCGTACAGGATGCGGCGCTGCACCGGCTTCAGCCCGTCGCGGACATCGGGAATGGCCCGGTCCTGGATGATATATTTTGAGTACCGGCCAAAGCGGTCTCCCACGACCTCTTCGAGAAATGCCGGCAGGAACTGTTCAAGCGTGCCCATGCCGCTTCTCTCCTACTCTTCGTATTCGGTGAAATCGACGTTCTCGATGATCCACTTCTTCCGCGGATCGACCTTGTCGCCCATCAGCGTCGAGACGCGCCGTTCCGCCTTGGCGGCGTCCTCGATCCGCACCTGCAGCAGCGTCCGCGTCTCGGGGTTCATCGTCGTCTCCCAGAGCTGCTCCGGATTCATCTCGCCGAGACCTTTGTAGCGCTGCAGCTCGCAGTTTTTGCCGAACTCCTTCAGATAGTTCTGCAGCTGCTCATCCGTCCAGGCGTAGCGCACCGTCTCCAGCTTGCCCGTCTTGCGGGAGATCTTGTAGAGCGGCGGCTGTGCGATGTACACCTTGCCCATGTCGATGAGCGGCTTCATGTACCGGTAGAAGAACGTCAGCAGCAGACATTGGATGTGCGCGCCGTCCGTGTCGGCGTCGGTCATGATGATGATCTTGCTGTAGTTCGCCTCATCGGGATCGAATTCCGGGCCGACGCCGGCGCCGATCGCCGAGATGATCGTCTTGTATTCCTCATTCTTCAGAATATCCGCGAGCCGCGCCTTCTCCGGATTCATCGGCTTGCCCCGGAGCGGCAGGATCGCCTGATAGCGCGAGTCGCGCCCCTGCTTCGCCGAACCGCCGGCGGAATCGCCCTCGACGATAAACAGCTCATTGCGCATGAAGTCCTTCGACTGGGCCGGCGTCAGCTTGCCGTTCAAGTTGGACGACTCGCTCCGCTTCTTGCCCGAGCGGACTTCCTCGCGCGCCCTGCGGGCCGCCTCGCGCGCCTTCGCCGCCTGAATCGCCTTCTTCAGCAGCTGCTGCGCGACCTGCGGATTCTCCTCGAGGAACACGGCCATCTTGTCGGAGACGACCGCGTCGACCGCGCTGCGCGCCGAGGCGCTGCCGAGCTGGTCCTTCGTCTGCCCGACGAATTCGACGTCGGACATTTTCACGTTGATGACGGCGATCATCCCTTCGCGCAGGTCGGCGCCGTCAAGGTTTTTGTCCTTCTCTTTCAGAATGCCGTTCTTCCGCGCATACTCGTTCATGACCCGGGTATACGCCGTTTTGAACCCGGTCTCGTGGGTGCCGCCGCCTCGGGTCGGAATCGAGTTGACGAACGACGCGATCGTCTCGGTGTAGCCGTCATTGTACTGCAGCGCCACCTCGACTTCGATGTCGTCCCGTTCCGCGTAGAAATGGATGACATCGGTGAGCACCGCTTTGCCTTCATTGAGGAAGGCGACGAACTGGCTGGCGCCGCCTTCATAATGGAAGAGATCCTCCCTGCCGGTCCGCTCGTCCTTGAGCGTCACTTTCAGACCGGCGTTCAGGAAGGCGATCTCCTGCAGCCGTTCGGCCAGCGTGTCATAATTGAGCGAAATGTTGCCGTGGAACACCCGGGCGTCCGGCTTGAACGTCACCTTCGTTCCGGTCTTCCGCGTGTTGCCGATGATTTCAAGACCGGTCACCGGCTCGCCGACATGTTCCTTGCCATCCTTGTCGACCCAATATTCGAACCGCTGGCGGTGAATTTTGCCGTCGCGGTAAATCTCCACTTCGAGCCATTCGGACAACGCGTTCGTTACCGAAGCGCCGACGCCGTGCAGACCGCCGGACTTTTTGTAACCGTTTCCGCCGAATTTGCCGCCCGCGTGCAGCACCGTGAATACGAGCTGGGGTGTCGGGATGCCCGTCTTGTGCATGCCGGTCGGGATGCCGCGGCCGTTGTCCCAGACCGTCACCGACTGGTCGGCGTGGATGGTCACATCGATCTCGGTCGCGAACTTCGCCAGATGTTCATCGACGGCGTTGTCCACGATCTCCCAGACGAGATGATGCAGGCCGGAACTGGACGTGCTGCCGATGTACATGCCCGGGCGTTTCCGGACGGCCGTCAAGCCTTCCAGCACCTGGATGTCGTCTGCATCGTAACCGCGCTCCCGCACGGATGTCTCATCTGCGAATAAATCCAATTGCTCCGCCATGCGCGCCCTCCTTCATCGATTCTCACGGCGTGCCGGATTCGGCTGATTTTGCCGCCTTATCCAGTGCGGCAAACAAGCTTTATTGTAATTCATTATATCCCGTTTCGTAAAGCGGGCCAGCGGGACGCGGGATTTTGGGCGTTTGGAGGGATCCCTTGTTATCAAATGAAATCGAATTTTGGTTTACATAATATTTTTTACGTCACAATCTCTGGCGGCAGATCCATGAAAAAAAGACTGTCTCGCGAAACGGCTTAAACCGCCTGCGAAACAGCCCTTTTTACTTAAACCATGCCGTTCAAGCCGACAAAAACCGATATTGCGCCTCGATCAGCCCGTAGTAGACGCCCCGCTTCCGCATCAGCTCGTCGTGATTGCCCTGCTCGACGATGCGGCCGTGGTCGAGCACGATGATGTTGTCCGCGTGGCGGATCGTCGACAGCCGGTGCGCGATGATGAACGAAGTCCGGCCGGTCAGCAGCGTTTTGAGCGCCTCCTGGATCTTCAGCTCCGTCTCCGTATCGATGCTGGCCGTCGCCTCGTCGAGAATCAGGATGCGCGGATCGGCGAGCAGCGCGCGGGCGAACGACAGCAGCTGGCGCTGCCCCATCGAGAGGACGCTGCCGCGTTCCTGCACCTCGGTGTCGTAGCCTTGCGGAAGCTTCATGATGAAATCGTGGGCGTGAACCGCCCTCGCCGTCATTTCGACTTCCTCGTCCGTCGCGTCCAGCCGGCCGTAGCGGATGTTGTCGCGGATCGTGCCGGAGAAAATGAACGTATCCTGCAGCACGATGCCGACCTGCGAACGGAGGCTTTCGAGCGTCACGTCCCGGATATCGATGCCGTCGATGAGCACGCGGCCGTGAGCCGGATCATAGAAGCGGCAGAGCAGATTGATAATCGTGCTCTTCCCCGAGCCGGTGTGGCCGACCAGGGCGATCGACTGTCCCGCCGCGGCTTCCAGGCTGATGCCGCGCAGCGCCGGACGGCCGGGCTCGTATTCGAAGACGATGTTCTCGAATTTGACGTCGCCGCGGATTTCCGGCATCCTCTTCGCTTCCGGCAGCTCGCCGACCGTCGGCTTTTCATCCATGAATTCGAAGATCCGCTCGGAGGAAGCCATCGCGATCAAGAGCTGCGAATACATTTGCCCGAGCCGGTTGATCGGCTCCCAGAAGTTGCCGATGTAGTTCGCAAAGCCCACGAGCAGGCCGACCGTCATCGCGCCGGACTGGACCAGATAAGAGCCGTACCAGAACAGAATCAGCGTGCCGACGGCTGCTGTGATCTCGATGACCGGACCGAACGACTGGTTCATGGCGGACGCCTTGTTCCAGGCCAGCCGGTTCACCGTGTTCATTTTGTCGAAATAGCCGATGTTCGCCTTCTCCTGCACATAGGCCTGCGTCACGCGGATGCCCTGGATGCTCTCGTTCAGATGGGCGTTCAGCCGCGACTGCTTGATCCGGACATCCTGCCAGGCGAATCGGATCCGTCTGCGCAGCGAGGTCGACACGATGAACATGAGCGGCACGGTGATCATGACGGCCAGGCCGAGCTTGAAGTTCAGCACGAGCAGCAGGACGGCGATGCCGACGAGCTGAACGCAGTCCATGATCAGGTTGACGACGCCGTTCGTGAACAGATCCTGCAGCGCGTTGATGTCGTTCGTCACGCGGACGAGCACGGAGCCGGCCGGCCGCTGGTCGAAGAAGCGGAACGACAGCTTCTGGATGTGGGTGAACAGTTCGCGCCGCAGGTCGAAAATGACGCGCTGGCCGATGATGTTCGTGTACCGGATCCGGAACACGTTCGTCCCCCACTGGATCAGGTAGAGGGCGAGCGCCGAGGCGCCGAACAGATACAGCTTCGTCAGGCTCGGCGATCCGTCCGCGGGCGCGATCGCTTCGTCGATCGCGAAGGCGATGAGCGCCGGAACGGTCAGCCTCGTCAGCGTGCCGAGCACCATCGTGATGATGATGACCGGCAGCAATTGCCGTCTGTACGGCTTCATATAGCCGTACAGACGGGTGAGCTGCGACCAGTTGAACGGCTTCTCGATCAGCTCGTCGTCCTGGTAGACGAACCGCTCGTTCTTGATTTTGGCCTGGTCTGCGCCGTTTTCCGCTCGATGATGGTGTCCGTTGTGCTTCCCGCTCACTTCGCGACCCTTCTTTCCGCCCCGTCCCGTTCGGCGTCCGGCCGGTCGGCATATTGAATGTTGTACGTATCGCGGTAATGGCCGGGCACGGCGAGCAGCTCGTCGTGCGTGCCGCGCTGGATCACCCGGCCCTGATCGAGCACGATGATCTCATCCGCATGGCGGAGCGACGAGATGCGATGCGCGATGATGAACGTCGTCCGTCCGGCCATCACTTCCTTGAAGCCCGCCTGGATCTCCTGCTCGGTCTCCATGTCGACGGCGCTCGTCGCGTCGTCCAGAACGAGGATGCGCGGGTTGCGGATGAGCGCCCGCGCGATGGCGATCCGCTGCTTCTGTCCGCCGGACAATCCGAGCCCGCGCTCGCCGACGACGGTGTCATACCCTTGCGGCAATTCCATGATGAAATCGTGCGCTTTCGCCAGTTTGGCCGCGCGAATGATGTCGTCCATCGTATATTCCGACACGCCGTAGGCGATGTTGTCGCGGATCGACGCGGAGAACAGGAACGTCTCCTGGAACACCGGCGCGATCTGCGAGCGCAGACTTTCGATCTTGATGTTGCGGATGTCGATGCCGTCAAGCAGAATCTCTCCCTGCTTCACGTTGTACGCCCGCATCAGCAGCTGGATGATGGTCGATTTGCCGGAGCCGGTGCCGCCGAGCAGCCCGATGACCGAACCGGGTTTCGCGTCGATCGTCAGATCGTGGACCGCAGGCCCCTTGTCCGGATAGTTGAACGTGACGTTCTTGAACTGCACATGCCCCTTCACCCTGGAGGGATCCAGCTCGATCGCATCCTTGCTATCCTTCACGTGAATATGCTGGTTCAGAATCTCCAGTACGCGTTCGCCGGATGCCTTCGACTGGGTGTAGCCGTTGATGTGGAAGCCGAGCCCCCACAGCGGCCCGATGATATACCAGACCATGCTGAAAAACTGAACCAGCGCACCCAGCGACAGTTCTTCCCGGATGACCAGCGTTCCGCCGTAGACAAGCAGGATGACAACGCATACATTCGCGAGCACTTCCATGACCGGGAAGTACTTGCCCCACAGGAAAGCGATATTGAGCTGATTTTCCCGATAGTCGTCGTTGCGTGTCGTAAATTTCTCGACTTCATGCCGTTCGCGGGCGAACGATTTGACGGTTCGCACACCGGTGATGTTCTCCTGCACCGCCGTCGTCAGCCGGCTCATCGCGAGCCGCATTTCGCGGAAGCCGGGATGAATGACCTTCTGAAATTTCATCGCCACGATGACCAGCAACGGCATCGACACGAGCGTGACGAGCGTCAGCTGCCAGTGGATCGACAGCAGCATCGCGCCGCCGAAGCTGACCATCAGGAACATGTTCAGAATTTGCGCGAATCCGAAACCGACGAAATTCCGGATCGCTTCCAGATCGCCCGTCAGACGGGACATCAGGTCGCCCGTCTTCGCCGTGTCGTAATATTGGAACGACAGATACTGCAGCTTCTTGTACAGCGCGTTCCGCAGGTTGTAGGCGACGCGGTTCCCCAGCCGTCCTCCCGTGAAGCCGTGCAGAAACTGCATGGACGCCTTCACGATGACAACTCCGACAACCGACAGCGCCACAGCCGGCACCAGGTCGAATTGTTCCGCCATGATGACGTCGTCGATCAACACACGCAGCAAATAGGGTTGGACAAGGCCCAGCGCCGTGACGCACACCAGAGCGGCAATTGACAGAAACAACAGCTTCCGGTGCGGCCAGTAAAAAGATTTCAATTGCCTGAAGACGTCCACTTGGATAGGCTCCCCCGCAATCCCTTAAGTTGCAAAGCATGAATGAATCTTAACAGCTTGCCGTGCCGGGGGCAAACATGGTGCCGTTCGATATTCCGTGTTTACTCTCGGAATCGCGGTAATAAGGAGAACTATTTCCCGTCATTCTTCCGAATCACCGCGGATGGCTGGCGTATTCGCCGTTTCTCTGACATCCGGAGGAAGGATCGCCGTACAGACGGCAAAACCGGCGCCCGTGAATCCGGACGCCGGTTGCGATCTTGCAAATATTCGTTTAAATCGTGATAGAAATGCCTTCATCCACCCGCAGCGCTTCCAGCCGTTCGAGCAGGGCCTGCAGTTCATCCGGACGCGCGGCGCCGGCAAGCGCCGCCTCCGAACTGCCGATGAAGGCGCCGATCTCGCCCGCAAGCCGTTCCGCGGCCGCTTCCGCCGCGGCGCGCCAGGCCGATGCGTATGCCGCCTCCCAGGCGGCGGCCCGCTCTTCCATCCAGCGGCGGATGTCCGGCTCCAGCCGCCGCTCCAGCTCGGCGCGCATTTCGTCTCTTCCGCCCTGTTCGAAAAACTTCCGCGGACTCTTGAACAGACTCCACAGCCGCTTCATGTCGACGGCATCCGTCGTCCAGCCGTCGTCGTGCGGGGCGGCGGACTGCACCTCTACTTCGTACGGCGCCGGATCGAACCCTTCCAGCTCCGCCTTCAGCCGGCTTGCTTCCGCGTCGTACAGCCGCGCCGCCAGCCGGCGCAGCGCGTTGTCCATGCGCAGCGATGTCGCCTGCAGCTCCTGCCTGAGCTCGACGGCGAGCGCATGGCGCAGCTCTTCCCAGCACGCGGCGAGCGCGCGCTTCAGATCGCGGCCGTCGTCCTGCAGCGCCGACGGATGGAACGCGAGGCCGAACATTTCGCCGAACCGGAACGCGACGCGGCGCTGCACGTGGTGCAGCAGCTCGCCCAGTTCCTGGCGCAGCGGTTCGAACGGCGCATCCGCCGCCGCGGCGCGGACGGCATCGGCGGCTTCGGCGGCGCGCTGCTTGAGCGTCTCCAGCCGGCTGCGCCGCACCGCCTCGTCCTGCAGCGAATCGTCGAGCCAGCGCTTGAGCGCCCCGGCCGCCCGTTCGAGCTCCCGATCGGCCGCCTCGAGCGCCATCCCGCCGAGCTCCCCGGCCGCGAAGCCGGCCAGCGCCCGCTCGAACGCGGGCATGCCGGACGATTCGTCCGCCTCGCCTCTCAGCTTCGCCTCCAGCGCGGCGAGACTCGACACCGGGAACATCCGCGGATGCCGGATGCCGTGCTTCAGCAGGTTGTCCTCGACGTGCGCAATGACATCCCGCAGTTCCGCTTCGTCCGCGGCCAGATCGGCCGCGTTGACGATGAAAAACATCTTGTCGAGCTCGAACTGGTCCTTCACCCGCCCGAGCTGCGTCAGGAAACGCCGGTCGGCCTGGGAGAAGGCGTGATTGTAATAGGTGACGAACAGGATCGCGTCCGCGTTCTTGATGTAGTGGAACGCGACATCGGTATGCCGCGCGTTCACCGAATCGGCGCCCGGCGTGTCGACGAGCACGATGCCCTGCGCCGTCAGCGGGCTGTCGATATAAAGATCGATCTCCTGCACGAAGCAGGACAGCGTCTCGTCCGCGACGTACGAGCGGTACGCCTCGGCATCGGCGCGCAGCTGCTGTCCGAGCAGCGGGCCGCAGGACGCGATGCCCTGGCGCGCCGCCTTCAGGAACGCGTAGTGCGGCCGGCCGCCGGGGTGGAGCCGGTCGGGCGTGATCCGCGCCGCCAGCTCGAGCAGCGCGTCCAGATCGTCCGTGCTGCCGGCCTCTTCGCCCAGGCCGAGCATCGTCAGCGAATGGCGGACATCGGCCGCCATTTGCTCGCGCGTCTTCATCGTGATGCGCGCATGCACGTCCGGTTCGCCCGGCTCGGGGGCGGCGATTCGGTTGATCGCCGCCGTCGTCGGGTTCGGCGACACCGGCAGCGCCCGGCGGCCGATCAGCGCGTTCGCCAGCGACGACTTGCCCGCGCTGAACGCGCCGAACAGCGCGATCGTGAACTTGCCGCTGGCGAGCCGCTCCGCCTTGGCCAGCATCGCCTGCGCCGCGGACTTCAGCGGCGCGTGCGGCCCCACCAGCGCCGCCGCTTCGCGCAGCCGGGCGGCCGCGCGGCGCTGCGGCCCGAGCGCGCCTTCTCCCGGCGCGGGCGCGCCGGACCGCCGCGGCCGATCGGCCGGGCCGGCCGCGGCACCTGCGTTCACCGCGGCGGACAGATCCACCGCCGCACGCACCGGCGCGGTCTGCGCTGCTTCAGCCGGCGCTGCGTCCGGCGCTTCGACCTCCGGCAGCGCCGGACGCGGGGGCGTCTCCGGCAGCAGCGCTTCGAGGCGGGCCAGCGCCCCGAGCCGCTCCGCGTCGAGCGCCTCGAGCGCGTCCAGTGCGCGCGCCTGCTCCGCCAGCGCCGCCAGCTTCTCCGCCGCGGCGGATGCCGCGGCTTCCGCGCGCGCGGCGGCGGCTTCGGCCAGCCGGTCGATGGCCGCCCAGGCCCGCTCGCGATACCCGGCTTTCACCGCTTCGGCCACATCCCGGCTGTACGTCATCGTATATTCATTGCCGAACACCGCGCCCGACTTGATCAGCGACTCCGCTTGCGTCTCGGTCAACTCGAAGCCGACCGGATCGATCAGCTCGCGCTCGACCGTATCGCCCCGCCAGTCGAGTTGTTCGGCCGCCTGCCGAAGCATCGCTTTCAAATGCCATTCGGCCGCCGCCTTCGCCTGGTTGTTCAGCTCGTCCACGAACCGCCGCATCCGGTTCGCCTTCTCCGCGGCGGTCTTCGCGCCGGCGAACAGCAGCCCCGCGCGGAATCCCGGCTTGCGGCTCTCCAGCATCGCGCCGGCCAGATCACGCACCGCGGCGGGCATCACATTCGCGTTGTCGAGCAGCGATTGCGTTTCGCGGCGGAGCCTGAGTCTCAGCTCTGCCGGTCCGCGCTTCAGCTCCTCCAGCTCGCGGCGCAGCGCGTCCAGCTCGGCCCGCACCGCCGTCATCGCCTCTTCGCCGCCTGCGGCCTCGATGAGCCGCTGCCGCTCCCCTTCGGACCGCGCTTCGAGCCAGCGGCCGTGCTCGGCGATCAGATAGCGCGCCGAACTGAGGACGCTGTATGCGCTCAGCTCCTCCTTCATCCCGGCGATGCCGGCCAGCAGCGCCTGCAGCGCCTCGAATTGGTCATACGGATGGTCCGGCTGCCGGTTCGAGATGTACAGAATCGCAGCCGGTGACAGATTCCAATCGGCGAACGCCGTCTCGACGCTCTTGCGATAGGCTGCGAACGGCAATTCCGCCTCGCGGTGTTTGTCCACCTGGCTGACGATGAGCACAAGCGGCTTACCCCAGTCGGCCAGCCGCTTCGCGAATTCGAAGTTGATCTCCGACTGCACGTGATTGTAGTCCATCACATAGCAGACGACATCGGCGAGATGAAGCGCCGACTCTGTCGCCAGTTTGTGCGCGTCGTCCGTCGAGTCGATGCCCGGCGTATCGAGAAGCGCCACCCCGCCTTCAAGCAGCGCGGCCGGATGATACAGTTCGATCGACTCCACGCCTTCGCCGTCCCGGCAATGCGCTTCCAGCTCGTCAAGCGGCACGGTCCTCGTCTCGCGCCGGCCGTCCCGCGCCAGCCGAATGACCGACTTCGGCTCGCCGTGCCGGATCGTGACGACGTTCGCGCTCGTCGGAATCGGATTGGACGGCAGCAGCCGACTGCCGCACAGCCGGTTGACCAGCGTCGATTTGCCCGCGGAAAAATGGCCGCAGAACGCCACCTGCGCGAAGGGCTCGGCCAGTTTGCCGATCAGCGCGCCGACCCGCTGCGCATGCGTATCGTCTCCGGCCGCGATCATTTGTTGCCGAATATCGTCCAGCGCGGCGGAAATGCGCGCCGCAAGCTCCCCTTGGTTCCCCACGTTCTTCTCCTCTCCATGCCGGCCCCCGTCAGGGCAGACAAATCTCGAACAGATCGCCGTGTTGTAAAATTGTCGCGCTGTGCGTCCGTTCTTTCATGACGACCACATCCGGCCGTTCCCGCAGCCGTTCGATGTAGCCTTCGGGCACCTCGCCCGCGCCGCTGACCGTAATGCCTTCCAGCACGATCTCTTCGTTCTCGGCCGGCAGCGAAACGAGAATCTGTTCATACAGATCCGAGAACGATCCGAAGTCGCGCGTATAGACGGATATACAACGCATTGCGCGGCTCACCTCTGTCTTCAATGTCGAATGCGTGTATCTCCGAATAGTATGCCGTCAGCCCGACGGCCTCATGCGCTTTTTTCCTTCCTTGCACAGATCGAGCAGCGGACATTCCGGACAGTTCGGGCGCTGCGCCTTGCAATGGTAGCGGCCGAAGAAAACCAGCCGGTGATGCGTGATCGTCCATTCGTCCCGCGGCACGAGCCGCATCAGCTTCTTCTCGACTTCCAGCACCGAATCGTCGGGCTTCGCAATGCCGAGCCGCTTCGATACCCGCTCCACATGCGTATCGACGGCGATCGCCGGCACGCCGAACGCGTTGGAGATGACGACGTTCGCCGTCTTGCGGCCGACGCCCGGCAGTTCGACGAGCGATTCGTAGTCGCGGGGCACTTCGCCGCCGTGCTTCTCGATCAGCATGCGGCACAGCTTCTGGATATTGGCCGCCTTGTTCCGGTACAGGCCGATGCGGCGGATATCCTGCTCGAGCTCCTCGATCGGCACAGCCAGATAGTCTTCGGGCCGTTTGTATTTCTTGAACAGATCCGCCGTCACCTTGTTCACGGTCTCGTCCGTGCACTGCGCGGAGAGCAGCACCGCAATCGTCAGTTCGAACGGATTGCTGTGCACCAGCTCGCAATGCGCATCGGGGAACATTCCGGCGATCGTGTCCAAAATAGTGCGCATCTTGTCCGGCTTCATCGCTTCACCACTCCCGCTTAAACCCGTCCGCATCTTCAGACGCCTGCCGACAGCATTCGTTCGTAGTGTATCGAAAAATACCGGCAGCCGCAATATGTGCGAAAGAAACCGCCCCGGCATCCTTGCGGACGCGCGGGGCGGCACGGGTCAATTCAGCAAGTCTGAAATTGCAAGATTACAGCTTTTCGATTTCAAGCAGCTTGCCGTTATGAATGTACAGGGCGATCTTGTCGTCCATCTTCAGCGAGGTGACGGCGATCGTCTGCCCGCCGGACGTAATGAGCGTATCGTTCGACAGCTTGTACTGGTTCTGATCGTTCAGGCTGGTCTTGCGCACCTGAATCTCGTTCGCGGCGGCGTCATACTTCCAGAACGTCTTCACCTGTCCGGCGATGACCGTCACGACGTATTCGCCCGACTCGCTCGTCCGGATCTCGACGCGGTCATTCGCGGCCAGCGCGGCCGTGGACGTCGAGACGACGCCGTTCTTGACGATCTTGAAGTTCGCGCCGAGCGCGATATCCTCGACCGAACCGCCGTAAGCCGCGAACGAGACGGCGCCCGGCGAAGTCGAGACGATCTTGCCCACTTTCACGATAACCGTCTGCAGCTGGATCAGATCGCTGCCGGCGAACTCGGCGTTCACCGTCCGGCCCGCCGCCAGCTGGGACAGCGTTAGGCTGCTGCCGTTTTCGTCCAGAAGACGGGTATCGGCCGAGAGCGTGTACTCGCTCGTCACGCCGGCTTCCGAAGTGAGCCGCACCTTGCGGGCGGACGCGTCAACGGATGCCACGTTCATCTGCACGACGCGGTGCGCCAGAATGGCAAGCGCCTTGTCGAGATTCTGATCAAGCTGTACGGTGACCCGGTCGCCGGGCTTGAGATCCGAGATCGTCGCGCCCGCCTTGCCGGGGATCTGGACCGCCGGCGTCTGGTACGGGATGGTCACCGTACTGCCGTCATCAAGCTTGAGTACGATGCTTGAGCCGGCCGTATTCAGCGACTGCAGCGTGCCGGTATGGCGGTAAGCGAAACGGATCGTGATCGCCTGGTCTTCCGAATACGTAATCGTCACTTTGCGGCCTGCAACGAAAAACATTCTGGCCGCATCCAGCGACAGATACGAATTGTTCATTTCGATCCTTGTCTTGCTGTTCAGGGTAACGGCGGCGGGTTTGCCGTTCTGGTCCTTGAACGTCAGCGTGTCGTTCGACAGGTTGACGATCGACGCGCCGTTCACCGTCGTGATGTTCCGGCCGACCACTTTGACCCCCGTCACCTTGTCGCTGCCGTCAAGGGTCAGCTCGATCCGGTCGTCCTTGTACAGGTCGTCCCAGGACGCGGCGGCAAATCCCGGAATTTCCAGCGTCGCGCCGGAAGCGAGATCGCTGACTTCCTTCTTGTTGTTCACGGTATAGATGATCGAACTGCGGTCGGCGCTGAAACCGTCGAACAGACCGGTCACCGTCCGCGAAGCGCCGGATTCGACCGCAATTTGCGTGATCGCGCCGTTCTTCACCGTGTACGAGACGACATCGCCGCTGCGGAGATCGGACAGCGTGGCCGGCGATCCCTGTCTCGAAATGACCGCCGCGGCCGCGATATCCCAGGTTTCCGCCGCTTCGGCGCCGTCGTCGGCAATTTCGATTACGCCGGGCTGGATGCTGACAATTTTGCCCCGTCCCTGCTTGTTGACCGGCGCGGACTTCAGCTCGATCCGCACCGCCCGCTTCGACTCGCTGAACGTCTCGCGGAAGATGTCGACTTCGCTGTTCTCGGCCAGTGCAGACAGCCCGAGATTGCTTCCTGCGCGGTCCAGGACGGCCAGGTCGCTCTCGTATGGAATGGTCACGACGGGCGTGCCGACTTTCACATACAGCAGCCGCTCGGAAGAATCGATGCTGACGATGACGCCGGTCGTCTTCT
Organism: Thermobacillus sp.; assembly: GCF_003390775.1. NCBI lineage: Bacteria > Bacillati > Bacillota > Bacilli > Caryophanales > Paenibacillaceae > Thermobacillus > Thermobacillus sp. Next base: position 161,626 of record NZ_QEWA01000033.1, read on the forward strand.
CCAGCCGCTCCTCATTGTCCATCTGTTCGACGTAGAGCGCCCGCCGGCCGTCCGCGATGACGGCCGCCTGCGTATAGAGTTTCAGATTCGCAAGCGAGGATGCGCTCTCGGAATCAAAACGGTACACGGCCGTATCCGAATCGAGCGTGAACGTCTGCGTCGTGCCGTCCTCATGCGCAAGCGTCAGCTGCGTGCCGCTCAGCGAAGTCAGGATGCCGCTGTGCTGCCGCTTGTATTCGACGGGATACAGATATTGCGCGCGGCTCAGCATCGTCGCCAGCTCGGCGCGGGAAACCGTATTTTTCGGGGCGAACCGGTCGGCCGAAATGCCTTTCACAATGCCCAGTTCGACCGCGGCGTTCACATAGCCGACGTACATGTCGGAAATCAGCGAAGCATCCGCGAACGCGGGCAGATCCCGGGCCATCGCTTCCGCCTTGGCCGTCTCGCCGATCGCCCGGATGATCAGCTTCGTCACCCATTCCCGGGTTGCCGGTTTCGTTCCCCATGCCTTGTCCGGTTCGGATTCCGCAAGGCGGAACTCTTCCTTCTCCTCGATCAGCCCTTCATAGATCGCTTGCATGATGTACGGCTTGGCGTAGCCCGATACAATGAACGAATCCGGGAACAGCACCTGCGTATCCGGATCGACCTTCTCCGCCGCGCCGGTGAAGCGAAGCGCCATAAGCACCGCATCCTGCTGCGAGACGCTCGCGGCGGGATTGAATTTGCCTTCATAGCCCTGGACAATACCTTGAAGGTTCAGCTTCGTAATATGCTTTCTTGCCCAGTGGTTGTTCGGAACATCGGAGAACCCGGTGCCCGAAACCGGCAAGGGACTTTCGTCTCCACCGTCCGATACGCCGTCCGTTCCGGCATTCGCGCCGGCGTCCGTCGATTCCGCCTCCGTCCCCGTTTGTGCCGCGTCGTCGTCGGACTCCGCATAGGCCGCGCCGCCGCCTGCCAGCATCGAACAGACAAGCGCGGCAGACAGCCATTTCTTCCAATTATGTACTGCCATGAATGTTCGTTCCCCTCCCATCAAGTTCACCGGCATCCGCCGGTCCGCTATCAGCGTTTACGGCTCGTCTTGCATGGCTTGCGCAGTCCGGAAATTCAGGTCGTCGGGATAGGCTCCCCGTTCGATCGGATGAGGAAGCTCCTCATGTCCCATCAGACTTTCGGCCTGTTCGCCATCCACCAGAATTTCGAGCGCTTCGACTTCATCGAACTGGAAAGCCGACCGGGTAATCGCTTCGAGGGCCAGCGATTCGCCCATCGAACCGAGGCGCGCTTCGCCGGGCAGGGAGATGTCGACCGTCAGCACGCCGCCGTCCAGTTCGACCTGACGGAAGATCGCGTTCTTCCACAACGAAAATTCGCCGGCCGCCTCATCCTCCTGCTTGAGCGCCTCGATGGCCAGCCGGTAAACATCCCCCGGTCCGGCCGGTTCGATCGTCGTCTGTTTCTCGATCAGGCTGTTCATCTCTTCGTCCGAGACATAGTACTTCACCGTCACCGATTCCGGCTTCGTCTCCGGCTCGCCGTTCTGTCCCGCGGCCGGGGTGTTCGTGTCAGCCCCGTTTCCGGGCAATGCCGGTTCCGTTCCTTTCCCGCAGGATGCGATCAGCAGCATGGCGACGAGCAGCGCCGTCAATCCCGACATTTTCCGCACGCGATCACTTCCCTCCGTATGCTGTCAGGTACTCCTTGATGCCGGCGACGATCTCCGCGGCGATCCGGTCCTGCACCGATTCCGTGTACAGCAGCTTCGCGTCCTTCTCGTTCGACAGGTATCCGCATTCGAGCAGAACGGCCGGCATCTTCGTCTCCCGGATGACGACGAAATTCGCCTTGCGCACTTTTCGGTCCGGCAATCCGGTCGCCTTGACGAGATGCTTGTGCAGCACCTCCGCCAGCTTGAGGCTTTCCGCGCGGTTGTAGTAGGTCTCGACGCCGCTGACCGAAGAAGTGTAGCGATTGGCGTGGATCGAGATGAACAGGTCCGCGCCGAGGTTGTTGGCGTAACCGGCCCGCTCGTACAGACCGATGTACGTGTCGTCGCTCCGCGTCATGTAGGGCGCAATCCGGCTGTCCTGTTCCAGCAGCTTGTACACCTTGCGCGCGACGGCCAGATTGAACGTCTTCTCCCAATCGCCGGTCACGCTCGGCGCGCCGGGATCTTCTCCGCCGTGCCCCGCGTCGATGACGACCTTGTACTTCTTGTTCGGATCCGCTGCAGGCAATTCTTCCAGCACGAAATCGACATGAAGCGCGCCTTCTTCAAGCGTGATCTCGTAGTCCTGTCTCACCTTCAGATCGAATACGACCCGAACCGTCGAAGGATTGTTGCTGTAGTACGAATAGCGGACGCGTTCGAGCGCCCTCGTGTCGGTGATCAGTTCCCCCTGCGACGCCTTCCGGGCGGCAAGGTCCGCCATGATCTCCGGCGAAAGCGAGGCGTAGGGAATGTCGATGACAAGTTTCGTGCCTGACCAGAGCGGCTTGTTCGGCGTCATGGAACCCTGGAAAAGCACCGTGACGCGGCGGGCGCCGTCGAATTGGATCTCTTTCACGACGGCGAGCGCATCTGCCGGCACGGCCGGCAATTCACCGCCCGGTTCTTTTACTTCTCCATCTTCCGTCCCAATTCCTTCATCGCCGTCCGCATCGCCTTCATCCGGGTTGGCCGATTGCGGATTGTACAGGAAAACCGATTTCGAATACGAATCCCAATAGACCTGGAGACCGAGCTGCTCCCCGACAAACCTCAGCGGCACATAGGTGACGCCCTTGTCGACAAATGCGGCGGCCCCGAGCTTGAGTTCCCGGCCGTCGACCAGCGCGGTATCTTTACCAAAGGTCAGTTCGATGAGCGAACTGCCGTTCGAGATGCGGACCTGATCCGTGCCGGCGGTCCAATTGACGGTGTAGCCGATATCTTCGGCAATGACGCGGATGGGAACCATCGTGAAGTTGTTCACGACGCGCGGGCTTGCGCCTTCCGCGATCCGTACGCCGTTCATGTACAGGCTCGGCGGCTCGGCGGCATGCGATTCGGCTGGATACAGCGCAATGAGCGCGAACAACAGAGACAGCAACGCAACAATTCTCTTCATGGGTCCACCTCTGGCTGCGGAAATACTGCAAACGTAGAAGCTGATGTAGCCGAACGCTTGTCTGAAGGATTAGACGCCTGTACCTGAGAAAAGTTGCGAGATGTCGAAAAAGATGGGACCGAACGACTAAACCGCCGGAAATCTCCCGATTGCGCGTGATTTCGCGCATTTTCAGGTGCCTGACGCACGAGAGCCGTTCCGGAAAATCCGGAACGGCTCTTATCCGTCCGCGATCAGAACGGCTGTGCCGCGCGTCTTGCTTCGTACGCCGCGATCTTGTCTTCATGCTGCAGCGTCAGGCCGATGTCGTCCAGGCCGAGCAGCAGGAACTGGCGGCGATGCTCGTCGAGGTCGAATCCGATTTCGAGTCCGCGTCCGTCGGTGATTTTCTTCGCTTCCAGATCGACCGTGAGCTGGTAGCCTTCATGCTCGGCCGTGCGGCGGAACAGTTCGTCGACCTGCTCCTCGCTCAGCGTGACCGGAAGAATGCCGTTCTTGAAACAGTTGTTGTAGAAAATGTCGGCGAACGACGGGGCGATGACGACTTTGAAGCCGTAGTCGAGAATGGCCCACGGCGCGTGCTCGCGGGACGAACCGCAGCCGAAGTTCGCGCGCGAGATAAGAATGGATGCGCCTTTGTAGCGCGGCTTGTTCAGTTCGAAATCCGGATTCGGATTGCCGCTTTCGTCAAACCGCCATTCATAGAACAGGAACTGGCCGAAGCCGCTCCGCTCGATCCGTTTCAGGAACTGCTTCGGTACGATCGCGTCCGTGTCGACGTTCACGCGGTCAACCGGCGCGACGATGCCCGTATGTCGGATGAAAGGTTCCATCGTATATGCTCCTCTCCGTTCACTTTGCGAATCAGACCGTCAATTCGGTCTTGATCTTCCAATCCCGCACGTCGGTGAAGCGGCCCATGATCGCCGCAGCGGCCGCCATGGCCGGCGAGACGAGATGCGTCCGGCCGCCGCGGCCCTGGCGTCCTTCGAAGTTCCGGTTGGACGTCGACGCGCAGCGTTGGCCCGGCTGCAGCACATCCGGATTCATCGCCAGACACATCGAGCAGCCCGCGTCGCGCCATTCGAAGCCCGCTTCCTTGAAAATCTTGTCGAGGCCTTCCTTCTCCGCCTGCATCTTCACGCGGCCGGAACCCGGCACGACGATCGCCGTCACGCGCGGATGCACCTTGTAGCCGCGGGCAATCTCGGCGGCGGCGCGCAGGTCTTCGATGCGGCCGTTCGTGCAGGAGCCGATGAAAACGTAGTCGATCTCGATCTCCGTCATCGGCGTGCCCGGCGTAAGGCCCATGTATTCAAGCGCTTTTGCCGCGGCCTTCCGTTCGTTCTCCGTCGGGAAGCTGTCCGGATCCGGCACGCAGGACGTGATGTCCGTGCCCATGCCCGGGCTCGTGCCCCAGGTGACCTGCGGTACGAGCGATTCGACGTCGAACTCGACGACCTTGTCGAAGACCGCGCCTTCATCGGTGCGGAGTGTCTTCCAATACTCGACCGCCCGGTCGAAATCTTCGCCCTTGGGCGCGTACTCGCGGCCGCGCAGATATTCGAACGTCTTCTCGTCCGGCGCGATCATGCCGGCGCGGGCGCCCGCCTCGATCGACATGTTGCAGATCGTCATCCGCTCTTCCATCGAGAGCTCGCGGATCGCTTCACCCGTGTACTCGATGACGTAGCCGGTTGCAAAGTCGGTGCCGTACTTCGCGATCAGGCCGAGGATCATGTCCTTCGCCGTGACGCCCGGCTTGCGCTTGCCGACGAAGCGCACTTCCATCGTTTTCGACTTCGCCTGCTGCAGACATTGCGTCGCCAGCACGTGCTCGACTTCACTCGTGCCGATGCCGAACGCCAGCGCGCCGAACGCCCCGTGCGTCGACGTATGGCTGTCGCCGCACACGATCGTCTTGCCCGGCTGCGTCAGCCCGAGCTCCGGACCCATGACGTGCACGACGCCCTGGTCGATGTCGTTCAGGTCGAACAGCCGGATACCGAAGTCGCGGCAGTTCTTCGTCAGCGTGTCGATCTGCTGCTTCGAGATCGGGTCGGTGATGTTGAACCGATCCTTCGTCGGCACGTTGTGGTCCATCGTCGCGAAGGTCAGATCCGGACGGCGGACCTTGCGGCCGGCCATGCGCAGCCCTTCAAACGCCTGCGGCGACGTCACTTCGTGCACCAGATGAAGGTCAATGTAAAGAATGCTCGGTTTGCCCGGCTCCGAATGAATGACGTGGTTATCCCAGATTTTCTCGTACATTGTCTTCGCCATGCGATCACCCCATTGTCGGTTGCGCGGGAGCGCGGCGTCCCGCCTATGCTGGTTCTATTTTATCATGTTCTCATTGATTGAACAAAGATATAATAACTATATAGGCAATAGGTTTCACCTATAGCACCATCGGCTTTCTGATTCGAAAAACGGTTTCTTGCCTGAAGGAGCGTGCAAGATTCGTGGATTTGCGACAAATGCAATACGTCGTGCAGCTCGCGAAGGAGCGGAACTTCTCCCGCGCCGCCGAGAAACTGCATATCGCCCAGCCTTCGCTCAGCCAGCAGCTGTCGAAGCTCGAGAACGAACTCGGCGTCCTGCTGTTCAGCCGCACGACGAACAGTGTGGAGCCGACCCACGCCGGCACCGTCTTCATCGAGAAGGCGGCGGTCATTCTGGATGCCGTCGAGCAGCTCCGCCAGGAGATGGACGACCTCGCGCAAATGCGCAAAGGGCGGCTGATCGTCGGCAGCCTCCCGATTACGGGTGCGCATGTGCTGCCGCATGTTCTGCCCGTCTTCCGGGCGCGCTATCCCGAGATCGAAGTGACGCTTGTCGAAGATACGACATCGCGTCTGGAGCAGCTCACGGCCGGCGGACAGACCGACCTGTCGCTCCTCTCGCTTCCCCTCGGCGATCCTTCACTGACCTGGGAGCCGCTGATCGAGGAAGAAATCATCCTCGCCGTGCCGCCCCGCCATCGGCTGGCCGGGCGAACCGGCGGCGTGGAAGTGGCGGAGCTGTCCGGCGAGCCGTTCATCGTGCTGAAGAAAGGCCAGGGGTTTCGCAAAATTACGCTCGACCTGTGCCTTGAAGCCGGCATCGAGCCGCGCATCGTGTTCGAGAGCGGCAACATCGAGACGGTGCAGTCGCTGGTCGCGGCCGGCATGGGCATCGCCTTCGTGCCGCAGATGGTGGCGCGGGCGCCCGGCACGCCGTTCTCGCCCGTCTACCTGCGGCTTGCGTCCGCTCCGACGCGCACCCTCGTCATCGCCAGCCGCAGCGGCCGCTACCTGTCGAAAGCGGCGCGGGCGTTCATCGAGACGCTTCGGGAGACCGCCCCGGGAGCGGCCGCGCCGTCGCCCGGCAAGAGCGGCGGCTGACCGGCGGGGAAGTCTGGCAATGCGCGGGCTTCCCCGCCGGCCGGAAATCTCAGCGGCCGGATACGGCAGGCCCCCGCTTGTGCCGATGCAGCTTCGCCGCTTTTACGACGCTGCGAACCAGCGCGATGACGGCGAACGCCGCGGCGATGAGCGCGATCGCGAGCCAGGCGTTCCAACGGAGTTCGTGGAGCGCATACAGCCATGCGGCCAGACCGGACAGCGTCGCAAGCAGCGTCGGCACGGTCAGGATGACGCCGGCTTTGACATAATCCCCCCACCCGATCTTCACCTGCTTCGCGGACAGCACGTGCAGCCACAGCAGCGTGGCGAGCGAGCCGATCGGCGTCATTTTCGGTCCCAGATCCGAGCCGATCACATTCGCGTAGATGAGCGCTTCGCGGATGAAGCCCCCGGTCTCCGTGCCGGAGACGGCCAACGCGCCGATCATGACCGCCGGCAGATTGTTCATGCCGGAAGACAGCACGGCCGCCAGCAGGCCCATCGCGATCGTCGCCGCGTACCATCCCCATCCGGCGGCATGTTCGATGAAGCGGCTCAGCAGGTCGGTCAGTCCGGCGTTCCGAAGACCGTACACGACGACGTACATCCCGATCGAGAACACGACGATGCTCCAGGGCGCATCCCTGACAATCTGCTTCGTGTTGATGACCGGACTTCGCCGCGCGATGGCGAGCAGCAGGACAGCGGCGGCGCCGACCAGGGCCGATACGGGAATGTTCAGCGCTTCGCCGGCGAACAGGGAGACCAGCAGAATGCCAAGCACCGCCCACGCCCACCGGAACATCCGCGGATCCCGGATCGCTTCCTTCGGATGCTTCAGCCGGGACAAGTCATAGCCGGCCGGGATGCTCTTCCGGAAATACAGATACAGGACGAGCAGGCTGGCGGTGGCGGAGACCAGATTCGGCACGATCATCCGGCTCGCGTATGCGGCAAACCCGATGCCGAAGAAGTCGGCGGAAATGATGTTGACCAGATTGCTGATGACGAGCGGCAGCGAAGTCGTGTCCGCGATGAATCCGGTCGCCATCACGAACGGCACGACCGTCCGGGCGTCGAAATCGAGCGCGCGGACCATGGCAAGCACGATCGGCGTCATGATCAGAATGCCGCCGTCGTTCGTGAACAGCGCGGATACGGCCGCGCCGAGCACGATGATCAGCAGAAACATGCGCAGCCCGTCGCCGCGCGCCCGCCGCGCCATATGCAGCGCGGCCCATTCGAAGAAGCCGGCTTTCTCCAGCACCGACGAGATGAGCATGACGGCCACGAGGGCGAGCGTCGCATTCCAGACGATCCCGGCAACGTCGCCGACATCCCTCAAGTTGACCACCCCGGCGGCGAGCGCCAGCAAGGCGCCCCCCGACGCGGTCCAGCCGACAGGAAGTCCCCTGGGCTGCCAAATAATGAGCGCAATCGTGACTATGAAAATGGACAATGCAACCGCGGCCAATCGACGTCCCCCACACGCGCAGTCTTCCGGCCATGCGCACCGATTCGCGAAAATCCGTTGATCATTATCGCACAGCTCCCCGTCCGCGCACAACGGGAATTTCAAAGCCCTTCTCCCCGCCGGTCAGGCAAGGAAAAGGGCTTGTTGGCGCGGCTTCGCCGCCTATACCGGCTGCCCGGCATCGAGTTTGTACAGCGCCGGCCTCCGGTCTTCGAAAACGGGAATGCGCCGGCGCACGTCCTCCACCAGTTCCAGGTCGATTTCCGCCGTCAGGATCGTCTCCTCTTCGCCCGCTTCCGCGACGATTTCACCCCACGGATCGATGATCATCGAATGGCCGGAGAAATCCGTTCCGTTGCTGGACCCAACCCGGTTGCAAGCCGCGACGTACATCTGATTTTCGATCGCCCGCGCCCGAAGCAGCGTCCGCCAATGCTCCAGGCGGGGGTGCGGCCATTCCGCCGGCACGACCAGCAGTCTGGCGCCCGCAAGCGCAAGCGTCCGCGCCAGTTCGGGGAAGCGGATGTCGTAACAGATCATGACGCCCGCACGCACGCCGTCGATTTCCGCAAGGCCGATCCGCTGTCCGGGCCTCAGATGCTTCTCCTCGTCCATCAGCCGGAACAGATGGATTTTGTCGTATTCGCCGGCCGGCTCTCCGTCCCTGCCGAAAATCCGGATCGTGTTGTAGACGCCGTCCTCCCGGCGCTCCGCGATCGAACCGGCAATCACGTTCACGCCGTGCCGGCGGCTGAAATCGGATGCGAACGCCTTCGTCCGCTCGCCTGCCGGATCGGCAATCGTTCCGATTACCTCCAGCGCATAGCCGGTGTTCCACATTTCGGGCAGGACGATCAAGTCCGGCTTGTCCGCCGCCGCCTGCTCCATCCGTTCGGCCGCCCGTCCGAAATTCGCCTCCGGGCTGCCCGCATCTACGTGCATCTGCACGAGGGAAATCCGCATTTTCCGTCCCATCGCTCCGCCTCCTGATTTGCCGTGTTCTTCTCATATTACCCTGACATGGCGTCATGTCAAGTTGGCAACACTAACGGCAACATCCATCCCAACCCCTGACAAGGAGCTGATCCCATGCCGAGATCCCTGCTGGCCGCACTAATTGCGCTGGCGACTGTCCTGCTGCCGTCCGCCGGATTGCACGCGGCCGGGAAGACAGAGCGTTTGCCCGCAAGACCGGTGCAAATCTTTGACGTGAAAGCCGGCAAAGTCGTCCATTCCGTGGCGAACGACGAGGAATTCCAGCGGATGGCGCGCGAATGGCTGCAATCGGTGACCAGCCTGTCGCCGAAGCTGCAGCCCGGCGAGGAATGCGGCTACGTCTACCGGGTGCCGCTTGCCGAGCCCGGCGTGGTGCGGATCGGCGGTGCATCGATCACCGTCCGCGACATCTTCCTGTTCCATTGCGAACGGGAGAAGCCGATGCTGCTCGTTTTCGATTCGGGCAACCGGCCGTACCTGCTGAACTTCGACGCCGACTTGAGACCGTTCTTCCGCAAGATCGCCGCCCCGGGCGCTCCGAAGTAATAGCCGGATTGCGCACAGGCTGCCGGATGCCGCGGACTCCGGCATATTCCAGGGCCGGTTGCGGACCGGTCAACCGGCTGACGGGCGGCTCGAACGCCTGTCAGCCGTTCGCCTGTGGTCGGCAGAAGCCATCGGCCGGACCGTCTCACCGTGCGGTTGGCTTCATCACTCTCGTTCAGTCGATCCTTTATCGCCCCGTTCAGTCGGCCCATCTTAGCTAAGCGAAGAATCTTCCTCTAACTAGCCGAGCTTGTTCACTATCCGACTAAAATAATTATTCCGGGGTATTCCGACCGCTTCACACAGAAAAATAATCCTCAACCACTCGACAGCCCCGTCAATCCGTGCTAGATTAGGATATTATGCCTTCCGCCGCCCGTCCGGTGCTTCAGTCGGCCGGCGGGCGCGGAAGCGAGCGGGAGTGGTCATGGATGAAGCGACAGATCGCCCGCATCCGCGTCGAACCGGCGGCGCGGATACAGGAGCTGCCGACGCAATTTTTCGCCAACTTGTCCGCCAAGGCGGCGGCCCGCGTGGCCGAAGGATACGACGTCATCAATCTCGGGCAGGGCAACCCGGACCAGCCGACGCCGCAGCCGATCGTCGACCGGCTCAAAGCTGCGGCCGACAATCCGCTGTATCACAAATACCCGCCGTTCAGCGGCTACCGCTTCCTGAAAGAAGCCGTTGCCAAGCGGTATGAGGAAGATTACGGCGTCAAGCTCGATCCGGACACGGAGGTCGCCATTCTGTTCGGCGGCAAGACCGGACTGGTCGAGATCAGCCAGTGCCTGCTCAATCCGGGCGACGTCTGCCTCGTGCCGGATCCCGGCTATCCGGACTATTGGTCGGGCGTGGCGCTGGCCGGCGCGCGAATGGTGTTCATGCCGCTCGCCGAGTCGAACGGTTTTCTGCCCGACTACGGCGCCTTGAAGCCCGAAGATCTGAATCGCGCCAAGCTGATGTTCATCAACTATCCGAACAATCCGACGGGCGCCGTCGCCGATGCCGCCTTCTACGCCGAGACGGTCGAGTTCGCCGCGCGGCACGGCATCGTCGTCGCCAGCGACTTCGCCTACGGTGCAATCGGCTTCGACGGCAAGCGTCCGGTCAGCTTTCTCGAAACACCGGGCGCGAAAGAAGTCGGCGTCGAGTTCTATACGCTTTCGAAGAGCTACAACATGGCCGGCTGGCGCGTCGGATTCGCGCTGGGCAACGCCGATGTCATCCGCCTGATCAATCTGATTCAGGATCATTACTATTGCAGCCTGTTCGGCGCCATCCAGGAAGCGGCGGCCTACGCGCTGACCGGACCGCAGGATTCCGTCCGCGAGCTGTCGGCGATGTACGAGCGGCGGCGCGACACGCTGTTCCGCGCCCTGGACAGGATCGGCTGGAAGGCCTCGAAGCCGGGCGGTTCGTTCTTCTGCTGGCTGCCCGTGCCCGCCGGGCACTCCTCCGAATCGTTCGCCGACCTCGTCTTCGAACAGGCGGACGTCGTCCTCGCCCCCGGCGTCGGATTCGGCCGGTCCGGCGAAGGCTACGTGCGGCTCGGGCTGCTCGCCGACGAAGCGCGGCTGGAGGAAGCCGCGGCGCGAATCGGCCGCCTCGGGCTGTTCGGCTGATAACGGGACGAACGGCCCCGGTGCTTGCGCCAACTTTACACTGATGCCTTTTCGTGATAAGGTAATAGCAAACAATCCGATAGGATAAGCGTAATGACGGGACCAGTAAGCATGTTCCAGGCGCGTTCAGAGAGCGGAATCGAAGGCTCCGGCGGGCGGATGCCGCCTGCGGGCCTTGGCTGCGAGAATCCGCCGCGCTCCGTGCTGAACCCACCCCCGAACGGCCGGCGACGAGCCGGACAGCTTCCTGCTGTTATCAGGATTCAAGTCGGACGGCGACCTTTGCGCCGTCAACAAAGGTGGTACCGCGGAAGCGCAGACTTTCGTCCTTTACGGGCGAAGGTCTTTTCTTTTTGAGAGCCTGACAGCACAACACGTAAGGAAGGATCGAGATGAGCGAACGCATCGTCGTCAAGATCGGCTCAAGCTCCCTGACATCCGATGAAGGCGGCCTGAACCGGGCCCGCGTCGACTTCTTCGCCGGCGAACTCGCCGCGCTGCACCGCACCGGGCGGCAAGTGCTTCTCGTTACGTCGGGCGCCGTGGCCGCCGGATTCCGGAAGATCGGCTACCCCGCCCGGCCGAAGCAGCTGCACGAGAAACAAGCGGCGGCGGCCGTCGGTCAGGCGCTGCTCATGCAGGCCTACCAGGAAGCGTTCGGCGAAAGCGGCATTGTCGCTGCGCAAATTTTGCTCACACGGCACGATTTCTCGAACCGGCAGCGCATCCACAACGCGCTGATGGCGCTCGAAGAGCTGATGCGCCGGGGCGTCATTCCGATCATCAACGAGAACGACACCGTTACGGTGGAAGGACTGAAATTCGGCGACAATGACAACCTGTCGGCGCTCGTCGCCAACCTCGTCCGGGCGAAACAGCTGATTATTCTGACCGACACGGACGGCCTGTACACCGATGACCCGCGCCGCAACCCCGAGGCCGAGCGCATCGAACGCGTCACCGAGATCTCCGAGCGGATCATGGCCATCGCGGGCGGAGCCGGCAGCTCCGTCGGCACCGGCGGCATGCGGTCGAAGATCGAAGCGGCGCGCGTCGCGATGCGCGGCGGCGTCCAGGCGTTCGTCGGCAAAGCGAGCGAGCCCGGCGATCTCCTCGCGGCGGTCGAAGGAAGGGGCCGGGGCACGTATTTCGACACCGACTCGCACAATTTGTCCATGAAGAAACAGTGGATCGGTTTTCACTCGACCCCGAACGGCCGTATCACCGTCGACGCCGGCGCGGCCAGGGCGCTCGTCAGCGAAGGCCGCAGTCTGCTCCCCGCCGGCATCGTCGGGGCTGAAGGCGAATTCCACCCGGGCGACGTCGTCGAAGTCGTCGACACGGACGGCTTGCCGATCGGCCGCGGCGTCGTGAATTACGCCTCGTGGCAGGTGCAGGCGGCCGCCGGCCTCAGCACCGATGAAGTGCGCAAACGGGTCGACGTCGTCCGCATTGAAGTCATTCACCGGGACGAATGGGTATCGTTCCCGCGCTGAAACTGGAATCGGATCAACCGTCATTTCAACACCTGATTGCCCAATGGAGGGATAAACGATGAGCCAAACGACGATTCTCGAAGTGAAAGCGAAGGCGCTGGCGGCCCGCGCCGCGCTGCCGGAGATGAACCGGCTGACAACGGCGCAGAAGAACGAGGCGCTGCTCGCCATGGCCGACGCGCTCGTGCGCGAGCAGGACGCCATCATCGCCGCGAACAAGGAAGACCTGGAGCGTGGAAAGGTGAGCGGCACCTCCGCTTCCCTGCTCGACAGGTTGAAACTCGATGAGAGCCGGATTGCCGGCATCGCCGAAGGGCTCCGGCAAATCGTCGAGCTGCCCGATCCGGTCGGCGAAGTGCTCGAGACATTCGAGCGTCCGAACGGGCTGCGCATCGAGCAGGTGCGCGTGCCGCTCGGCGTCATCGGCATGATCTACGAAGCGCGGCCGAACGTCACCGTCGACGCGGCCGGGCTCTGCCTCAAGACCGGCAACGCCGTCGTGCTGCGCGGCGGATCGGCGGCGATCGACTCGAACCGCCGGATCGTCGACGTGCTGCGCCGCGCGCTCGCCGGCACTGACGTGCCGCCGGACGCGCTGCAGCTGATCGAGGACTCCGACCGCCGGTCGGTCGACGCGATGCTCAAGCTGAACGGCCTGCTCGACGTCATCATCCCGCGCGGCGGCGCCTCGCTCATCCGCAACGTCGTCGAGAACGCGACCGTGCCGGTCATCGAGACGGGCGCCGGCATCTGCCACACCTTCGTGGACGAAAGCGCCGATCCGGAGATGGCTTCGCGCATCGCGTTCAACGCGAAGGTGCAGCGCCCGTCGGTGTGCAACGCGATGGAGACACTGCTTGTCCACCGCAATTTCGCGGCCTATCATCTTGAACGTCTGCTTCAGCCGCTGGCCGAAGCCAATGTCGAGCTGCGCGGCTGCGAGGAGACGCGCCGCCTCTTCCCCGCCGCACGGCCGGCGACGGAGGAAGACTACGCGACGGAATACAACGATTACATCCTGAACGTGCGGATCGTCGGCGGTCTGGATGAAGCGTTGGCCCATATCGGGAAGTTCGGCACGCGCCATTCCGAATGCATCGTGACCGAGGACCGTCTCAACGCCGATCGGTTCCTGCAGGAAGTGGACGCCGCGGCCGTCTATCACAACGCGTCCACCCGGTTCACGGACGGATTCGAGTTCGGCTTCGGCGCCGAGATCGGCATCAGCACGCAGAAGCTGCACGCCCGCGGTCCGATGGGACTTCCGGCGCTGACGTCGACGAAATACCGAATCCGCGGCAACGGCCAAATCCGGGTCTGACGAAGGAGTAGCTGATGATGACACTGAACTGCCAGGCAGAAGGAGCCGCAGACGGCCCGATCGGACGCAAACTTTGCTTCTACGGCGCCGGTTCGATGGCCGAAGCGATCGTGCGCGGCCTCATCTCCGCCGGGCTGGCGAAACCGGCCGACATTGTCATGTTCAATCGCGCGAACGCGGCCCGTCTCGACGAACTGCGCGCCCGGTACGGCGTGGGCACTGCCGCGGACGACAAGGCTCGGGAACAGGCGCTCCGCGAAGCGGACGTCATCTTCCTGTGCATGAAGCCGAAGGACGCGGCGGATGCGCTGCGCCGCCTCTCCCCCGTCCTTCGGGACAGACAGCTGCTGATCTCCGTCATCGCCGGGCTGTCCATCGCCGCCATCGAACAGCTCATCGGACGCCGGCTGCCGATCGCGCGCACGATGCCGAACACGTCGAGCACGATCGGCCTCGGCGCAACCGGCATCAGTTTCAACGATGCGGCATCAGACGCGCAGCGGGAGCTTGTGCTGAACATGTTCCGAGCAATCGGCATCGCGCGCGTCGTCGACGAATCGCTGATCAACGCCGTAACGGCAGTGTCGGGCAGCGGCCCCGCTTACCTGTACTACATGATGGAAGCGATGATCGATACGGCCGTCTCGCTCGGACTCGCCGAAGACACGGCGCGGGCGTTGACCGTGCAGACCGTGCTCGGCGCGGCGCGCATGGTGCTCGAAACCGGCGAGGAGCCGGCCGAGCTGCGCCGCAAGGTAACGTCGCCCGGCGGCACGACGCAGGCGGCCATCGAGACGTTCGAGCGGCTTGATTTCCGCGGCGCGGTCGGACAAGCGATGCGCCGCGCGGCGGAACGGGCCGGCGAGATGGGCGCGGAACTGGAAAGGAGCATTGAGTCATGAGCGGATATTGCCGTGCAACCTACCGTTGTTACGATGAGAAAGCCGATTTCGGCAAGAAAGCGCAAGGCATCGCCGTCGGTCTCACCGTCGGCAGCTGGACCGACCTGCCGGAAGCGCGCAAGGCCGAGATGGAGAAACACCTCGGCAAAGTCGTCTCCGTCACCGAGGTGCCGGCGGCGGAGTCGCCCACCGGCGAACGGTACGCCGACATCGTCATCGACTATCCGGACATCAATTTCAGCCGCGACATTCCGGCGCTGCTCGTCACCGTGTTCGGCAAGCTGTCGATGGACGGACGGATCAAGCTGATCAATCTCGATTTCTCGGAAGACTTCCTGTCCGCCTTCCCGGGACCGAAGTTCGGCATCGAGGGCGTGCGGAAACAGCTCGGGGCTTACAATCGTCCGCTTCTCATGAGCATCTTCAAATCGGTCATCGGCCACGACCTCCCGAATCTGAGGGAGCAGTTCTACCAGCAGGCGCTCGGCGGCGTCGACCTGATCAAGGACGACGAGATTCTGTTCGAGAACCCGCTGACGCCGCTTGAGAAGCGCGTCGAGACGTGCATGTCCGCGGCGGCCGAGGCGAAACGTGAAACCGGCCAGGAGCTGCTGTACGCCGTAAACCTGACCGGTCCGACGTTCAAACTCGCGGAGAACGCCAAGCGGGCGATCAGAGCCGGCGCGAACGCGCTGCTCTTCAACGTGCTCGCCTACGGTTTTGACGCGCTCGCCGAGCTGGCCCGCGATCCGGAGATCCGCGTGCCGATCGCCGCGCATCCCGCGGTTTCCGGCGCCATCTATCCGTCGCCGCATTACGGCATCGCCGCGCCGCTTCTGCTTGGCAAGCTGATGCGGCTCGCCGGCGCCGACCTTGTCCTGTTCCCCTCCCCCTACGGCTCGGTCGTCATGCCGAAGGAGGAGAACATGGCGATCAAAGACGCGCTGACAAGCGACGGGCTGCCGCTCCGGAAGAGCTTCCCGGTCCCGTCGGCCGGCATTCACCCCGGCCTCGTGCCGCTCATTCACCGGGACTTCGGCCTCGACGTCGTCGTCAACGCGGGGGGCGGCATTCACGGCCATCCGCTCGGCACGGCCGCCGGCGGCTGCGCCTTCCGGCAGGCAATCGACGCCGTCCTGGCCGGCGAGCATCTGCGTGAAGCCGCTATGCGGCACGACGAACTGCGGGCGGCAATCGAGGCATGGGGGATTAAGGAATGACGCAGGTGAACGAACGGATCATTTTCTGCGACTTCGACGGGACCATCACGATGAACGACAACATCGTCGCAATCATCCGCCATTTCGACCCGCCCGGCTGGCAGCAGATTGTGGACGACGTCATCGCCGAGCGAAAATCGATCCGCAAGGGCGTCGGCGAAATGTTCCGGCTGCTGCCGACATCGAAGAAGGACGAGATCATCGATTATGCGGTCAACAATGCGGTCATCCGCGAAGGCTTCGCGGAGCTGATCCGCTTCTGCAGGTACGAGGGCATCGATTTCTATGTGACGAGCGGCGGCATCGACTTTTTCGTCTACCCGATCCTTGCCCGATTCGACATCCCGCGCGACCGTATCTTCTGCAACGGCAGCGATTTCTCGGGCGAGCGCGTCGAAATTACGTGGCCGCATCCGTGCGAGCCGCCGTGCACGAACGACTGCGGCATGTGCAAGACGACGATCATGCGCCGCTTCCCGCCCGAGCGATGCGAGCGGATCGTGATCGGCGACAGCGTGACCGATTTCGAGGCGGCGAAACTGGCCGACGTCGTGTTCGCGAGGTCGCATCTGACGGAAAAATGCAAAGCGCTCGGCGTGCCCTTCACGCCGTTCGAAACGTTCTACGACGTCATTGACGCGCTCGAAGAAAGGGTGGAATCATGAGCGGCAACGCATTCTTGAGCCTCACAACCGAAGAGAAGCAGCGCGCCCTCTCCGAACTCGGGGAACTGAAGGCGACGCTCGCCTCCCGCGGCCTGTTCGCGGGCACGAGCGGCAACCTGTCCGTGCGCGTCGGCGAATACCGGCCGGAGCAGTTCCACTTTGCCATCACGGCCAGCGGCAAGGACAAGTCCCGCTCGACGCCGGAAGATTTCCTGTTCGTCGACCAGGACGGCAAGCCGGCCGAGGCCACGGGGCTGAAGCCGTCTGCCGAGACGCTCATCCATTGCGAGATTTACCGGCTTACGGGATGCGGCGCCATCGCCCACGTCCATACCGTGTACAACAACGTCGTCTCGGAATGGTTCTGGGAGCGGCGCGCGGTGCCGGTGCACGGCGTCGAGCTGATCAAGGCGTTCAACATCTGGGATGAGGAAGCATCGATCGACATTCCGATCGTGCCGAACTACGCCGACATTCCCCGTATCGTGCCCGAGGTGACGGATCGGCTCGATCCGCGCATCCCCGGCATCCTGTTGCGCAAGCACGGCATTTACGCCTGGGGGCGGGATGTGCAGGAAGCGAAGAAACATCTCGAAGCGTTCGAGTTTCTGTTCGAGTACGTTTATCGTTGGGAACTGCTCCAGGGCAGCCGGCGATAAATGCAAAGCCCGGACATCACCACCATGTGATATCCGGGCTTTGTTGCGTCTCACCCTTGCGTTCGTCCGCGGAACTGCCGCGCGCGCAGCCGCGCTTCCTCCGCGCTTGTGATCCGGTTCCGGCTCCATTCCAGCAAAATGCGGTCGATGTAGCGGAAACTCAGCTTCCCCGCGAACACCGCCTCCTTCAGCGCGACGCGGATCAGCTCTTCGGGATAGCGGTCCTGGTCCAGCCAGGCCGAGATCGTCTCCAGCTCCATCGGCGACAGCGGCCGTCCGAATTCCTGCTCGAACACGGCAAACAGGCTCGGAGGCTGTTCGGGCGCCTCTCCCCTTCGATCAGCGGGAGGACGCGAAACGGCGGAGCCGGCCCCCCCGGCCGCCGGTGCGGCGCGATCCTTCACGGCCGAAGCCGCGGCCCGTTCGTACCAGCCGGTCCAGCGGTACGCCTCCGAAATGACGCCCGTCTCCGGATCGATCCGTTCGTCGATCTCCAGGAACCCGCGGCGGATCAGACCGCCGATCAGTTCGGCGACTTTGCCTTCGCCGATCCCCATCCGTTCGCCGATCTCGTCCGGCGTCGGGAACGCGTTGCCCTCCGCATGCCGGAAACCGGCAATCTGCAGCAGCAACATGAATTCCGCGTCCGTGAGTCCGAGCGCGCGATAAGTGCGAAGCACGAACTGCGGCACAAATACGCCGCCGTCCGCAAGTAGTTCGGCGGCGCTTCCCGCATGCGCGTCCCGCCCGAAATCCGTCATCCGCTTCCTCCTTCCTGCCGCCGCCCGGGCTTATTGGCCGCGGGTGACCAGCGAAGCGCCGGCTTGTTTCTGCTCCGACACGAGGCGGAACGTGTCGCGCGCGATGATCAATTCCTCGTTCGTCGGCACGACGAGCACTTTCACGCGCGAATCCGGCGTCGAGATGAAGCGCGCATCCTTCGAACGCTGCTGATTCGCCGCTTCGTCAAGCTGCAGGCCCAGGAACGTCAGGCCTTCGCATACCGCCTTGCGGACATGCGTCGAATTCTCGCCGATGCCGGCAGTGAAGACGATCGCGTCCAGCCCGTTCATCACCGCGGCATAAGCGCCGACATACTTGCGCAATCGGTAACAGAACATGTCGAACGCGAGCTTCGCGTTCCGGTCCCCGTCTTCCATCGCTTCGACGATTTCGCGCATATCTCCGCTGAAGCCGGAGATCGCCAGCATTCCGGAATGCTTGTTCAGCATCGAGTTCACTTCGCTGAGCGTCAGCTCTTCCTTGCTCATGACGAACGGTACGACCGCCGGGTCGATGTCGCCGCTTCTCGTGCCCATCATCAACCCTTCAAGCGGCGTAAGCCCCATGCTCGTATCGACCGATTTCCCGCCCAGAATCGCGGCGCAGCTCGCGCCGTTGCCGATGTGGCAGGTGATCATTTTCAATTCGGAGATCGGCTTTCCGATCATCTCGGCCGCCCGTTCGCTCACATAGAAATGCGAAGTGCCGTGGAAACCGTAACGGCGGATCTTGTGCCGCCTGTAAAGCGCCATCGGAATCGGATACAGATAGGCGTGGCGCGGCATCGTCTGGTGGAACGCCGTATCGAACACGACGGCCTGCGGCATGTTCGGCATGTTCTGCTCGACGGCGTTGATGCCCATCATCGCGGCCGGATTGTGCAGCGGTGCCAGGTCGAACAGATCGCGGATGCGCCGCTTCACTTCGTCGTCGACGAGCACCGACGCCTTGAACGTCTCCCCGCCGTGCACGACCCGGTGGCCGACCGCCTCGATCTCGGCGATCGAGGCGACGACGCCGTGCTCCCGGTGCAGGAGCAGATCGAGGACGCGCCGGACGGCCGTCACGTGGTCGAGAATTTCGCTCACTTCGCGGACGCCCGGCTTGCCGGCCGGCTCATGCGTCACGATTGCCGACTCCGTGCCGATCCGCTCGACGCGGCCGCTCGCCAGCACCGACTCGTCCTTCATGTTGTAGAGCTGATATTTGATCGACGAACTGCCCGCGTTGATGACCAATATTTTCATATCCGATCCCCGTCCTCATCGTACTTGAAGAATCCTTCACCTGTTTTCACACCGAGCTGCCCGGCGCGGACCATCTTCTTCAGCACGACGGACGGGCGATACTTGAGCTCGCCGTATTCCCTGAACATCTGTTCCAGCGCCGCCACGACCGAATCGAGGCCGAAACGGTCCGCCATCTCGAACGGGCCGTGCTTGAACGAATAGCCGATCCGCATCGCGCGGTCGATGTCCTCCGCCGTCGCGACGCCTTCCTGGAGAAGATTCGCCGCTTCGTTGATGAACAGACAGATGAGGCGGGACGTCACGAATCCCGGGGACTCGTAGACCATGATCCCCTGCTTGTTCAGCGTATCTTCGACGAACCGTCTCACCGTCTCGAACGTCTCGTCGGACGTCTTCAGGCCGCGGATCAGTTCGACGACGTCCACCTTGAAGGCGGGATAAATGAAATGCAAGCCGATGACTCGCTCCGGGTGCATCGTCGCGCCGGCAAGTTCCGTCAAACTGAGCGTCGACGTATTGCTCGCGAGGATGATGTCCGGTCCGCACACCCGGTCGAGCTCCGCGAACACCTGCTTCTTCAGATTCAGATCTTCCGAGATCGTTTCGATGACCATGTCGCAATCGGCCATCTCTTCGAGCGATCCGACCGGGCGGATCCGCCCGAGAATCAGTTTCTTCTCGGCCTTCGTCAAGGCCCATTTCTCAATCTGCTTATCCAGACTCTGTTCGATCTGGCGCAGGCCGTGGTTCAGTTGCTGCTCCGACCGGTCGGTCAGCAGCACGTCCAGTCCCTTGAACGCGAGCATCTCCGAGATGCCCTGTCCCATCGTTCCCGCGCCGACAACGCCGACTTTGCGAATCGTCAAGCCGATCACCTGCTTTATCTGGTAGTGCGACTCTCTACCATTATACCGTATGCCGCTCACAAAAAAGAAGGCGTCCGGGCAGACACCTTCCATCGTTCACACAACCGTCAGAATCACGCACACTTCCATCTCACGCGCCGGCGCGCATGGAACCGTGCAGAAACTCGCGGAATACGTCCCCGCTCAGCGTCTCTTCGCGCATGAGCAGCTCGAGCGAACGCTCGAACACGTCCCGCCGTTCCGCGAGGCACACCTTCGTCTTCTCCATCAGCCGGTCGAGCAAATCCCGCGCCACGCGGGAGAACGTCTCGGGCGTCAGCATGCCGGGATCGACGATGCCCAGCTCGGTGAGTCCGGACTCGGCCATCGTGCGCACGATGTTCATCGCCTGCTCGAAATCACCGCGCGATCCGGTGCTGCGGCCGCCGTAGAACAGTTCCTCCGCGGCCGCGCCCGCAAGCGCGACCATGATCTGGCCTTCGAGATATTCCGTCGTGTACAGGTAGCGGTCCTGCTGCGGATTGTGGCGCACGTAGCCGAGCGCCTGGCCGCGCGGCGACAGCGCGACCGTCGAGACGCTGCCCGGGCGGACGATCTCGGCCATGATCGCATGGCCCAGTTCGTGGAGCGCCACCCGCTCCCGCTCTTCCTTCGTCGCCTCGCGGTCCGTTTTCTCGCCCATCATCACCTTGTCGATCGCCATTGTCAGATGATGCATCTCAATACACTCGGATTCTTCGCGCATCGCGTAAATGGCCGCTTCGTTCAGGACGCTCTCGAGCTGGGCGCCCGAGAAGCCGAACGTCTCTTCGGCGACTTTGTCCAGGTCGGCCGTCTTGCCGAGCGGCTTGCCGGCGGCATGGATGGACAGAATATGCTTGCGTCCTTTCTTGTCCGGAAGATCGACCGCGATGTGCCGGTCGAATCGTCCCGGGCGCAGCAGCGCGCTGTCGAGCGTGTCCTTGCGGTTCGTAGCGGCGATCAACAGAATGCGGGGGGACTCGTTCGTCTGGATGCCGTCCATCTCGGTCAGCAGCTGATTGAGCGTCTGGTCGTATTCGCGATGCTGTCCGCCGTCGCGCCTGCCGCCGATGACATCGATCTCGTCGATGAAAATGACGGCGCTGTTCTTGCCCGTCTTCTGCGCCTTCTGGCGCGCTTCGCGGAACAGATCGCGGATCCGGCTCGCGCCGACGCCGACGTACATCTCGACGAATTCGCTGCCCGAAGCCGCGACGAAGACCGAATCCGTGTGGTGGGCCGCCGCCTTGGCGAGCAGCGTCTTGCCGGTGCCCGGAGGGCCGGTGAGCAGAATGCCCTTCAGCGGACGAATGCCGAAGCGCGCGATCTCATCCGGCCGGATCAGGAATTCGAGCGCCTCCATCAGCTCCTGCTTGGCCCGTTCCTGGCCGCCGATTTCATCGAACGACAGCATGGACGGCCGTTTCCTCGCGGCCTGCCTTCCGCCGCTCAGCGCGGTCAGCTGGCCGCGCGACCGGGCGACATAGAACAGAACGCCGATGACGGCCGCCGCCAGCAAGATCGGCACGACATTGACGCCGATGAAGTACAGAAACAGCAGCAGAACCGGTGTGAAGCCGATCAGCATCTCTTTCCAGTATTTAAGCATTCGGCCACACCCCCAGCACGGCAGGCTGGCGGGGAAGCACGACATACTTGACCGCGCCGTCCAGCTTCAGCGTAAGATAAACATTATATTCGTCCATCTCCGTCTCTACGGAAAGCCCGGAGTGTGCGGCTTCAAGCTTGCGGGCGGCTTCCGGAATGTCGGCGTATCGGCGGTTTTCCATCGCCTGCGCGATCGTGAAAAGCGCCGATGACCAGATCTTCTCCAGCTTCTCGTTCCGCTCCTGGCGGATGACCAGATCGAGCTCGCGTCCGCCGAGGGAGCTTCCCGCCTGCTCCCGGATGTTCCGATAGACTTCCGCAAGATTGACCGTTCCGTCAAGCGTGATTTCCACCGTCACGCGATCGTCAGTCACAATCGGATCATAAGCCGTCACGCCTTCGATGCCGGCGAACGTCACGGCCAGCGGTTGTTCGACTGCGAAATGGCGGTAGCCGAACCAGCCGCCGAACAACACGGCGCCTGTCAACAGCGCCGTCAGCAACACAGGGACTATGCGTATGTGCGTCATCTCAGTTGCCTCCTTCCCATGCGATGCCGTATGTAATAGAGTATAACATACGCGGAACATCGAATGGGCCGGCAATAACAGGCAAGGAGCGCCCGCCTGCGCCAGTTCAGGCGCGGCGGACGCTCCCCGGAGGTCAACCGGATGAACGCGCGGGCAGCCGGTAGGTCTCGATCGGACGGCCGTCTTCAAAGGCATAAAATCCATAGTAGTGACGCTTGACGTCACTTTCTTCCCTGCTGTAATAAACTTCCCAGATCCGCCGGCCTTCGGCGTACCCCGGACGGATGCGGATGATGGACGCATCCGGAAATGCACGAAGCACGTCTTGCCGCAGCCGCTCAACATCATAAGCCTCTTCCCCATGGACACTCTCGATCCTGTCCGCGAACGCCCATACATACAGATCGGCCCCGTCTTCCCGCTCGCCGCGGATAATCCAGACGATGTCGTCCCATACAAATTTGACCGCCGATTCGACTTTCGTCAGGCCGGCTTCCGCCTTCACCCGCCGGATCGCATCGCGCTCTTCCCGAACATAGTCGCTTCGGGCCCACTGAAAATACAGATTGAGCAGCATCAGCACCAGACCGATCCCGAGCAGGATGATGACAGCCCAACGCTTCGGCGTCATGAAGCGAATATCGGATTGCCGGCGCCTCATGTCGCCGAGCTCAGCCTTTCGAAGCGGGCGGCCGCTTCCGCGGCGATCCGTTCTTCGTCCAGCCGCGTGCAGGTCCGATTCCTCACGACTTGCACGCCGTCGACCCAGACGTGTTTCACGTCTCTGCCGTTGCCCGCGTAGACCAGATGGGAGATCAGATCGGTCCGCGGATAATAGTGCGGCTGGTCGATGTCGAGGGCCACAATGTCCGCCCGCATGCCGGGCTTGAGGCTCCCGATCTCGTCCGACTGCCAGATGGCCTTCGCCCCGTACACCGTTCCGAGCTTGAGTGCTTCATAAGCGGGCACCGCCGTCGGATCGCCGGATACGCCCTTGTGAATGAGCGCCGCGAGCCGTATTTCGTCGAAAACGTCAAGGTTGTTGTTGCTCGCCGCGCCGTCCGTGCCGAGCGACACGGTCACGCCCGCGCGGAGCATGTCCGGCACCCGCGCGACGCCGCTGGCAAGCTTCAGATTGCTCGCCGGGTTGTGGGAGACGGCAACGCCCCGTTCGGCGAGCAGCGCGATCTCGTCATCGTTCAGATGGACGGCATGCGCCACAAGCGTCGGCCGGCTGAACATGCCGAGCCGGTCAAGATGCTCGACCGGCCGGACGCCGTAATCGCGCACGTTCTGCTCCACCTCCGCGGCCGTCTCCGACATATGGGTGTGCATCGGCAGATCGAGATCGTGCGCGGCCTGCACGAATTGCTCGATGAACGCCGGCGGACAAGTGTAGGGCGCGTGAGGCGACATCATGACGCGGATGCGGCCGTCCGCCTTGCCGTGCCAATCCCGCGCGAACCGGATCGCGTCCTCGAGCTTGGCGCGCTGCTCCGCCTCGGAGCACAGGCCGATGACGCCCCGGGCCAGCACGCCCCGGAGGCCCGCCTGCTCGACAACCTGCGCCACTTCATCCATATGATCGTACATGTCGACGAACGCCGTCGTCCCGCGCTTCAGCATCTCGACGGCCGCAAGCGCCGCGCCGGCGCGCACATCTTCCGCCGTGAAGCGCGCCTCGAGCGGCCAGATCTTGTTCTGCAGCCAGTCCTGCAGCACCATGTCGTCGGCATACCCGCGAAGCAGCGTCATGGCTGCGTGGCCGTGCGTGTTGATCAGCCCCGGCATGAAGAGCAGGCCGCTGCCGCTGATCCTTTCCGCCCCGTCGGCCAGCGCGCCGGGATGCGCTTCGGCAAGATAGACGATCCGGCTGCCTTCCACGACCAGATGGCCGTTTACAATCGGCTGGCCGTCGTCCATGGTCAGAAACGTGCCGCCCTCAATCCACCACTTTGTCGTCATCGTGATCCGCATCCTTTTCCAAATAATAAGCAAGGCTGAGCAGTTCGGTCGTAAAATCGGCGTGATGAACCCGCACGGACGGCGGCACTTTCAGAATGGCCGGCGCGAAATTCAGAATGCCTTCGATGCCGGCGTCCGCCAGCTGGTCGGCCACTTTCTGCGCCGCCGCGGACGGCACGGTGATGATGCCGATCCGGATTTGCAGCGCTTCGACCGTCGCCTTCAGTTCCTCCATCGGCTGCACACGCATCGTGTTGATCTGCATTCCGATCTTGTCGGGATGGTCGTCGAACACTGCGACGATCTTCATGTTGTCGCGGCTGTACCGGTTGTAGTTGCAGAGCGCCTGGCCAAGATTGCCCGCGCCGACCAGCGCGACATTGATTCCCCTGTCCAGTTTCAGGATGTGCCGGATCTTGCTGATCAGGTAGGAGACGTCGTAGCCGATGCCCTTGCGGCCGAATTCGCCGAAGTACGCCAGATCCTTGCGGATCTGCGCGGGGTTGAGGTCGAGCTTGCGGCCGAGCGCCTGCGACGAGACGGTCTGCACCTCGCCGCGCGAAAGCTCGTTGAGCGCCTGAAGATAGAGCGGCAGTCTGCGCACGACCGCCTCGGATATTTTCGTCTGCTGCTTCATCACGCGGATCCTCCCTGCGTCGTCCCGGTTTCACTCAGCCACTCCCGAATGCGCGGCACAATCTGTTCGATGTGCATCGTCTCGATCTTGGGGCCCGGCAGCGAGTACAGAAAATATTTGCCGTAGCTCGTTTCAATGACGCGCGTGTCGTACAGGATGACGATTCCCTTGTCCTTCGCCGTGCGGACGAGGCGGCCGAAGCCTTGCTTGAAGCGGATGACCGCCTGCGGAATCGACAGTTTCATGAACGGGTTCTTCTTCTCCGCCGCCAGCTGTTCCGATTTCGCTTCGAGCAGCGGATGGTTCGGCGGCGTAAACGGCAGCCGAACGATGGCGAGACATGTCAGCGCGTCGCCCGGCAGATCGACGCCTTCCCAGAAACTGCTCGTGCCGAGCAGCACCGAGGCCTGCTGCTGCCGGAACCGGCGGACAAGCTTCGTCCTGCCGCCGCCGTCGATGCCCTGGCCGATGACGGCGATTCCCGCTTCGGCAAGCCGCTCTTTCAGCGGCTCATACACCTGCTTCAGCATCCGGTAGGACGTGAACAGGACGAGCATCCTGCCTGATGTCTCGCGCGCCACGTCGGCCAGCGATTCGACGAGCGCGGCAAGGAACGCCGGATCCGCCGACGCCCCCTTGATCGGCGGGAGGTTGCGCGGGATGACGACCAGCGCCTGGTCGCGGTAATTGAACGGCGACGGCAGCTGGACGGTCGCGAGCCGTCCGTCCGCTTCGAATCCGGACAGCCCGAGTTGTTCGGTCGCGTACTCGAACGATTTGTGCACGCTGAGCGTGGCCGAGGTCAGGATGACACTCCGCTTCGAATCGAAGAAGTATTGTTTGAGCAGTCCGCTGACATCGGCGGGCACGGCATAAAGATGCACCGACCGCGACTTGGAGAACGCGTTTGCCTCCAGCCAGTAAACGGTCCCGCCTTCCTCCAGCTTGACGAAACCGTGCAGATCGTCGCGGACGCGCGCCAGATCCTTCACCCGGCCCGCGGTGTCGACGGCCACCGCTTCGACCTCGGCGTCGTCGCAATGTTCCTTGATTTCCGCGAGCAGCTTGTCGAACGTGCGGATAATCTCGTTCAAGGAGGCGAACACGTTCGCTTCGGCCGTCCGCACCGCTTCCCATTCGGACGGCGGCTTATCGGCCCTGAGCCGCAGGACGCCCTGCCCGCCGTCGGCGTCGGGCTCCGGCTGCGCCAGCCGGTACAGCAGTTCGAACAGCTCGTCCCAGTGGATGCGCAGCTCGCCGAACACCGGGACGGCCTTCTCGATCGTTTCGATCCACGCTTCCGCGCGCGCATGGCCGGTGGACGCGATCTTCTGCCTGAGCTGGAAGATCAGCCCCGAGCGGGCATCCTTGCTCAGCCGCGTCAGCGGATGCATGCCGCTGTTGTAGGAGAGCTGCGTGCCGAGATGTTTGCCGGCGGCGTCATCCAAATGATGGGCTTCATCGACGATGAGGTGGTCATATGCGGGCAGCAGCCGGTATTCGGCGCGGATGTCGGTGAACAGCAACGAATGGTTTGTGATGACCAGGTCCGCATGGACGGCTTCCTGCTTCGCCCGGTGATAGAAGCAGTGCTTGAACCATGGGCAGGAGCGGCTCAGGCAAGAGTCGGCGTCGCTGGCGACGGTGTGCCAATATTCGGCGCCCCGGCCGCCGAAGTTCAGCTCTTCCTGGTCGCCGTGCTCCGTCTCGCCGAGCCAGACCAGCATCTGCGCCGTCGTCAGCCGGTCGTCCGCGGGCGCGATGTAATCACGCGCCGCGATTTTGCTCTCAAACTTGCGCAGGCACAGGTAGTTGCCGCGGCCTTTGAAGACGGACGCCTTGAACGGCAGCGGCAGCACCTTGGCAAGCAACGGCACATCCCGCTCGCGGATCTGTTCCTGCAGGTTGATCGTATGGGTGCTCACGACTATTTTCTCGTCATGGCGGATACCATAGAAGAGAGCCGGAATGAGGTAGCCGAGCGACTTGCCCGTGCCCGTGCCGGCCTCGATCATCAGATGGCGGCCGGATTCCAGCGCGTCGTACACTTCGCGGAACATGCGCACCTGCGCCTCGCGCGGTTCGTATCCCGGAACATGTTCCTTCAACCGGGCCAGCGTCTCTTCCAGAAACGTCTCGAAATCGAGCTCCCGCAGCCGTTCGGCCGACTTCGGGTCATCATGGCGCGGCGGTTCTTCGTCCGTCCATTCGCCGACCTTGAGCGCGAACTGGCGATAGTAACGGTAGCCGTTCGGATCGGCGGCGTTCAGACGCTGCCTGCGCTGAAGCGCATCGTGCACAATCCAGCCGAGATCGTCGCCATCGCCAAGCTGCGCGGCCAGCCGCTCCAGCGTCAGCAGCGGTAAATTGCGCAGTTTGTCCATGCAGGTCTTGAAGAGAAGGGCAGTCGCCATCGCATCGCTGTCGGCCTGATGATGGCGCTCATGCTCGATGCCGAGCGCTTCGGATACGGCGCCCAGCTGGTAGGACGGCTGGGTCGGATACAGCATGCGCAGCAGCTGCAGCGTGTCGAGCACCCTTCCCGTGAACGGCATGTAGCCGCACCGGTCCAGCGCCTGGTTAAGGAAACCGACGTCAAATCCGGCGTTGTGCGCCACCAGCACCGCGTCACTCAGCAGCGGAATGACCTCGAGCAGCACATCTTCCGGTTCGGGCGCTTCACGCACGACTTCATCCGTAATGCCCGTAAGCTCGGTGATAGATGCGGGGACCGGGACTCTCGGGCGCACATAGGACGCATAACTCCCGGTCACGCCGCATTCATCATCGAGCAGCACGATGCCGATTTGAATGATGTCATCTTCGGCGCTATGATTTCCGGTTGTTTCCAGATCGAGGACAGCAAATTTCATCCGGTACGTTCTCCTCACGTGCAGCCGAACTCGGAATTGCCGAAATACAGCGTCAATGGTCCCGCGTTCGATCTGCAGTTTGCCAGATTGCGCGCGGCGCCGGTGAAGGCGGGATCCGCTTCGCAGGCTTGCTTGAAATATTGGACCGCCTGCTCCAGATTCGCCGTGACGGCCTGAATGCAGCCGAGCGCGTTCAGCCCGAGCGCTTTCAGCTTCGGCTGCGACGCCGTGCGGACGATGAACAGGAAGTGGCGCTCGGCATTCTCCCATTCGCGGAGGTGCATGTAGGATATCGCCAGGAACATGCGTGCCGCCAGCGATTCGGGACAGAGCTCGACCGCCCGGCTGAACGATGCGGCCGCGTCTTTGTACATGGCCAGATCGTAGTAACCCTGCCCGGCGGTGAGATGGCGTTCCGCTTCTTCCCTCGCCGCTTGCGGCGTACCGGTTTCCGCGGATGCCGGCGGGAACAGTTCGGCCGTCCCGAGCCCCTGGCCGGCTGCCGCCTCCGTCGAGGCTGCCGGCGCGGCATGTCCGATCTCCCCGTGCGCCGGCGCCGCCGCGGCCAGCGAGTGCTTGCTGCCGTCCGGTTCGCCGGGCGACGTCATCTCCCGCAGCCTCGCCAGCTTCTCCTCCACCCGCAGCCAGCCGTCGACGATCATGTCGCTCATGTCCTGGATCTTGCGCAGCTGCGCTTCGATCAATCCGCGCTGCGCCGCATCCGCGGCGGGATAGCGCGTCAGCATTTCGTCGAGCATGTCATTCATGACTTTGAACCATTGCCTGACCACCCTCGCCGCCCCCTTCGCCTTGAGCCTTCCGGCGCGGTCCGCCGGTATGCTCATTCTGCGCTGAAGCGAGGGGGATCTATACCGCGGGATTGGCGTTATATCCCGCACCTGAAGCCGGATTACGGCCGGGCTGGCGGATTACAGGATCGTTGCATGCTCTTCCTTGCCCGCCATGCCGGCCGGCCGGTTCTGTTCATCCATAAGGACGATCCGCGGCCGATATTCACGGGCTTCTTCTTCGGTCATCAGCGCATAAGAGATAATGATGACTTTGTCGCCGGGCTGGGCGTGGCGGGCGGCGGCGCCGTTCAGGCAAATGACGCCCGAACCGCGCGGACCGGGAATGACATACGTCTCCAGCCGGGCGCCGTTGTTGATATTGACCACCTGAACCTTTTCGTTCTCCCACAGGTCGGCGGCTTTCATCAGCTCTTCGTCGATCGTGATGCTGCCCACATAGTTCAGGTTCGCTTCCGTTACGGTCGCGCGGTGGATTTTCGACTTCATCATGTTCCGCATCATGGTATCCTCACTCCTTTCCCGCCGGCGCTGGCCCCGTTGCAAGCAGCCGGTTGTCGATGAGCCGCGTCCGGCCGAATTTGACGGCCAGCGCCGCAATGAACCGGCTGCCCGGCGGCATTTGAACGAACGGGATGTCCGCCGGAGATTCCAGATGCGGCCAGGTGAGCACTTCCGCATAATCCGTCTCGGCAAGCGGCGCGCGCTTGAGGTGCGCGTGCATCGCCGCTTTCAGTTCGCCGGGTGTCATGCCGGGTTCGAAGAACTTTTCCTCCGCCATCTTGAGCGTTTCGTACAGAACGACGGCCTGGCGCCGCTCTTCCGCGTTCAGATAGACGTTTCGGGAACTGAGCGCAAGTCCGTCCGGTTCCCGCACCGTTTCGCACGGCACGATGCGGACGGGGAAGTTCAGGTCTTCGACCATCCGTTCAATGACGGCAACCTGCTGCGCGTCTTTCAGGCCGAAATAGGCCTTATCCGGCATGACGATATGGAACAGCTTGCTGACGACGGTGCCGACGCCGTCGAAGTGGCCGGGCCTCGAAGCCCCGCACAGCCGGTCCGTCAGGTCGGCGATCATGACGCGCGTCGCGGTCGGACGCGGATACATTTCGGCCACGGACGGCATGAACAACAGATCAGCCCCCGCCGCTTCCGACACCTGCCTGTCCCGGCCTGGGTCGCGCGGGTATCGCTCGAAATCTTCGTTCGGGCCGAACTGCAGCGGATTGACGAAGACGCTGACGATGGTCAGGCCGTTCTCCACCGCCGAACGGCGGATCAGGCTGGCGTGGCCTTCGTGCAGATAGCCCATCGTCGGCACAAATCCGACCGTTCCGTCGGGGTTCTCCCGGCGCCAATCGGCAATCCGGGCGCGCAGTTCGGCGATCGTCTCGATGATTTGCATGTCAGTCCGCCTCCCCGCCGCCGTACAGATGCGCAGCAAGTTCCGATCCGCCCGGGAAGCTGTGCTCGGCTCCGGGGAACGTCCTGGACTTGACGTCGCGCACGTAAGCGCCGATGGCGTCGCGGATGGCCGTGCCGACATCGGCGTAGGTTTTCACGAATTTCTTGCTCCGGTACGGAGAAGCGTATTGGATCATATCGTGGAAGACGAGCACCTGGCCGTCGCAGGCGGCGCCGGCCCCGATGCCGATCGTCGGTATCTTGAGCGCGCGGGTCACCGCCTCCGCCGCGCCGTCGGTCACCAGTTCAAGCACGACGGCGAATGCGCCGGCTTCCTCGAGCGCCTTCGCGTCATCGACCAGACGGCGGATGTCCGCTTCCAGCTTGCCCTGGACTTTGTACCCGCCGATCTGGTGAATCGACTGCGGCAGAAGCCCGATATGGCCCATGACCGGAATGCCGGCCGCCGTCAAGGCGGATACTTCATGGGCGATGTCCGCGCCGCCCTCCAGCTTGACCGCCTGCACGCCGGCCTCCTGCATCAGTCTGCCCGCGTTGCGGAGGGTCGACTCGGCCCCGAGCCGGTAGGTCATAAACGGCAGATCGGCCACGATAAATGTATCGGGTGCGCCGCGCCTTGCGGCGCGGGCGTGATAGATGATGTCATCCAATGTCACCGGCAACGTCGTGTCGTAGCCGAGCACGACATTGCCGAGAGAATCGCCGACGAGGATGGCGTCCACGCCCGCTTCCTCGGCCAGCCGGGCCGAAGGATAGTCGTACGCGGTCACCATGGAGATCGGGATTCCGTCCCTTTTCATTTTCAGCCATTTCGTCACGGTAAGTGCCTGCATGCCGCATGGTCCCTCCCATTCGCCGCCGAACGTCCGACTCCGGTGCGCAATCTTTTCCGGAAAAAGCAAAAAACCTTCCGGCAGCTAAGCCGATAGGTCCTCAGACGACAACAGGAAACATCACGGTCAAGCGTGCTTCCTTCTGTCTCGGTCCCCTCACGGCTCTGAGCAGAATGCGCCAACCCGGATGAACGTTCCGTGCAAGATGAAATTCAAATCCATAAGTCCCGAGTGCGATTCGCGGGAAAATGCGATACCGCCTCTTGCCGACAAGTATAGCATGACGGGGCCCGAAAAGAAAGCGGCGGACATTCTGACGGCCGCCGTCGGGCGCGTCATTCGAATTCCGCCGAAAACACTTCCCGCACCAATCCGTCTGCCGTCCGGACGCGCAGTGCGCCGTTGTCCGCCAGTCCCAACGGCACGCCTTCGACGATCCCTTGCGGCGTCTTCAGGACGGCCGGCTTGCCGAGCGAGACGGACCACGCTTCCCAGAGCAGCCGGATCGGACCGAATCCGTCTTTACGGTAGATGTCGTACAGTTCTTCGAGCGATTCGAGGAACAGTGCGGCCGTTTCCGTCCGGTCGAACGGCCTGCCGGCGGCCATCCGGAGCGAGACGGCTTTCGTCCTCAGCTCGGGAGGATAATCCTCCGGCTCGAGATTGACGCTGATGCCGATGCCGGCGACAACATGGAGCAGCCGCTCCTCCTCCGCGCTCGATTCGAGCAGGATGCCGCTGATCTTGCGGCCGTCAATCAGCAGATCGTTCGGCCATTTGATGCCGATCTCGAGCCCGGTCTGCCGGCGCAGCGACCGGCAGAGGGCGGCGGCGGTCAGCAGCGTCAGCTGAGGCGTGCAGAGGACCGGGACGTTCGGCCGGAGCACGAGGCTCATCCAGAGTCCCTTGCCCTTCGGCGACAGCCAGCTCCGCCCCATCCTGCCCCGCCCGTTCGTCTGCTGCTCGGCAATGACGAGCGTTCCTTCGGGCGCCCCTTCTTCGGCGAGCCGCTTCGCGGCATCCTGGGTCGAACCGATCTCGTCGTACAGGTGAAGCGACCGGCCGAGCGACTTCGTCTTGAGGCGCGACAAGAGCCCGGTCGCCGTCAGCCGGTCCGGCATTCCCGCCAGCCGGTATCCCCGGTTGCGGCTTGCTTCGATCGCATATCCTTCCTCCGTCAGCCTGCGGATATGTTTCCAGACCGCCGTCCGGCTGATGCCGAGCCGGCGGCTCGCCTCTTCGCCCGAGATGTACTCGCCCTCGCGTTCCGTCAACATTTCCAGCAGTCGTTCCCTCATCGTTCGTCCTTTCCGTCGGCTTGAGTGTCCAGGATGTGCAGCGCCCGTTCGAGCAATGCCCGACGCTCGTTGGGCAGGCGGCCGGCGGCCGTCTCCAGCAGCAGCCGGTCCATCGTCCGCTTGATCCAGGGACCGCCTTTCCTGCCCGCCGCTTCCGCCAATTCCGTCCCGTCGAGCGCCAGTTCCGCCGCCGTGAAGGCCGGCATGTCCGCCAGCCATGCCGACCATCGTTCCAGTCGATCCGCCGGGACGGGGCTGACGCCGGGAAGCGCGCGCATGACATCCAGCCAGTCAGCCGCCGCCTGGCGTCCGTGGCGCAGCGCAAGCGCCGCCCAATCATCCCGCGTGTCGGGGATGCATGCCGCGGCAGCGTGCAGCTGCAGCGGCTCGAAGATCGCGCGCATCCGCTTCTTGCCGAACGCGAACCGCGACATCCAGCTGCGCGCCGCCTCCGGCGAAACGTTCGACGCCGCCCAGAGCGCGATCCATCGCCGATCGCCCGCCGCCAGGTCGGACAGCCGCACCTTTCCCGCGCATGCCGGAAGACCTGGCGCCTTCAGCGGCGTCTTCGTCGTTCGCCACAGACCGGAGCGGATGAACAAAGCGGCCGCCCGGTCCGGATCGGCGCCGCAGATCATCTTGTCCAGTTCGGCACCGACGCGTTCCAGCGCGATATGACGCAACAGCCCGGCGTTCCGCCTGAGCGCGCGCCATGTCGACGGCGCGATGCGGAAGCCAAGCTCCGCCGCGAACCGGACGGCCCGGACCATGCGCAGGGCGTCTTCACGGAATCGTTCGTCCGGACTGCCGACGCAGCGGATGATGCCGCGTTCAAGGTCGGACATCCCGCCGAACGGATCGATTACCCGGCCGTCCGCGTCCATCGCCATGGCGTTGACCGTGAAATCCCTGCGCTTCAGATCGGTCCGGATGTCGTCGACGAATGCGACATCCGACGGTCGGCGATGGTCGTCATAGTCCGATTCCGTGCGAAACGTCGTCACTTCATACGACCGGCCTTTCACGAACACGGTTACCGTGCCGTGCCGGATGCCGGTCGGGACATGCTTCGGAAAGATCGCCATGACCGCTTCCGGCCGCGCGGACGTCGCGATGTCGACATCGCCGATCGGCCGGCCGAGCAAGGCGTCGCGGACGCAGCCGCCGACGAAATACGCTTGGTGGCCGGCGGCGCTCAATCGCTCGATCACCGGCATCGCGTCTTTCAGCTTTCCGTCCATGGCGGCGCACCACCTCTCGCGCTTATTCGCACACCGGTATCGGAATATCGGCCTCGATCCCGAGCACGCGATAATAGATGCGCTCGTATTCCGCGGTAATCCGGTCATTGCAGAATGTCGTGCGGGCCCGTTCCAGGCATGCTTCCCGGAACCGTGCGTACATCGATTCGTCGCTCAGCAGCTGAACCGCGTATTCGGCCATCCGCTTCGTATCGCCGACCGGCGCGAGGAAGCCGGTCGTGCCGTGCGCGACAAGCTCCGGAATGCCGCCGGCGAGTGAGCCGATCGTCGGCACGCCGCAGGCCATCGCTTCGAGGGCGACGAGGCCGAAGCTTTCTTTCTCGGACGGCAGCAGCAGCAGGTCCGCGACGGAAATGACTTGCGCCACATCATCCTGCTTGCCGAGGAAGGTGACGCGGTCCTCCAGGCCGAGCGATTCGACCTGCCATTGTATTTTCGACAGTTCCGGACCTTCCCCTACGAGCAGCAGACGCGAAGGCAGCTTCGCGTTCACGCGCGCGAACACGTCAATAACGTCGCCGACCCGCTTCACCGGCCGGAAGTTGGAGATGTGCATCAGCACCTTTTCGCCCGGCTCGGCGTATTCGTCGCGCAGCGCCCGGCATTCCCGCGGATAGTAGACGCGCTTGTCGACGAAATTGTACGTCAGATTGATCGGCGTCTCGATGTCAAGCCGCTCGCGGGTCTCCCGGATCAAATCCCGCGAGACGGCCGTCACCGCGTCGCTCTGATGGATCGCGAGCCGGATCAGATCGCGAAGCGACTCGTCCTGGGCCAGCACCGTGATGTCGGTGCCGTGCAGCGTCGTCACCGTCTTGATGCCGCCGTCCAGCATCTGTTTCGCCAGCCAGGCGCAGATGGCATGCGGCACGGCGTAGTGGACGTGCAGCAGATCCAGTTTCTGCATCCGAGCGACCTGCGCCATCTTGCTGGCCAGCGACAGATCGTACGGCGGATAGCGGAAGACATAATAATTGTTCACTTCGACTTCATGGTAATAGATGTTGCGCTGGAACTTGCCGAGCCGGAACGGAATGCTGTGCGTAATGAAATGAATCTCATGCCCTTTCTCGGCGAGCAGCTTGCCGAGTTCAGTCGCGACGACACCGGATCCGCCGAGCGTCGGGTAACAGGTAATGCCGATCTTGAGCGGTCTGGCCATGGATGCTCCTCCTCTCGCTTCGCGGCGCGCTCAGAACAGATGCACCTCGAACGGGCGCTTCACCGCAAAGCCTTCGGCATACGCCCACTGACGCTGGCCGCCGAGCAGCCGGTCGCGGGCTTCGACATTTTCGACGTAGCGCTGGTTGAGCGGCGTCGCTACCGTACCCGGCCCCGATTCGAACTGCGACCGATAGGCCGACAGCGCGCGGCGCTTCGCGTCGTACCAATCCGAAACATTGACGATCAGATCGACTTCCGCCACATCATTGATATAGTAGAAATACATTTGCTCCACCTGGACCGGTTCGAGTTCGGGCATGTACCGGCGCAGCTTCGCATTGAAAACCGCCTCTTCCACGAGGCGGCTTGCGGCGTTATGGTCGGGATGGCGGTCGTTCCAATACGGCGCGAACACGATCCGCGGCCGAAGTTTCCGGATTTCGCGCACGATGGACGCCATCTGATCCGGCGAACCGGTCAGCCCCCGGTCGGGCAACCCGAGGCAGGAGCGATACGCCAGCCCGATCGCCTCGGCGGCTTCCGCGGCCTCGCGCTGCCGCAGTTCCACCGTCCCGTTCGACGACATTTCCGCGCGGGTCAGATCGCAGATGCCGAAGCGGATGCCGGCCTGCGTATGCTTGGCGATCGTCGCGGCCATGCCGATCTCGACATCGTCCGGGTGGGCGCCGAACGCCAGCATGTCGACGGCAGCCGTCATGACCGCCAGTCCTCCGGCTTGTATTTGTGGACAAGCTCCCGCCACGCGAATTCGCCGCGCTCGAGCGCTTTGACGAGCAGTTCGGCCGTGGCGACGTTCGTCGCGACGGGAATGCCGTAAACATCGCAGAGTCGCAGCAGCGCGTTGATATCCGGTTCATGGGGCTGCGCCATCAGCGGATCGCGCAGGAAGATGATCAGGTCCATGACGTTCTCCGCCACCAGCGCACCGATCTGCTGGTCGCCGCCGAGCGGTCCCGACATGAAACGGTGAACGGTAAGTCCGGTCTGCTCCATGATCCGCCTGCCGGTCGTGCCGGTGGCATACAGATCATGGTGTCGGAACACATGCTCATAGGCGATAACGAAATTGACCATTTCGTCTTTCTTCCGGTCGTGCGCAATGAAAGCCACCTGCATCCGCGCCGTCATGAACGATTCTCCTCTCCGCCGCCGTCCATCAGATGTTCGAATCCGTAGACAAGCCCGATGTACGTCATCACTTTCTGCACCGCGGTCTTGACCCCCGGCATGTAGCCGGCGCGGTCATACGAATCATGCCGGATGCGCAGCGTCTGCCCGAAGGCGCCGAAGATCACTTCCTGCTGGGCGAATACGCCGGGCAGCCGGACGCTGTGGATCCGGAAGCCGTTGTAATATCCGCCGCGCGCGCCTTCCAGCTTCTCTTCCTCGTCGGGATGCCCTTGTTTCAGCTCTCCACGCACTTCGGAAATCAGTTCCGCCGTCTTGATGGAGGTGCCGGAGGGAGCGTCCAGCTTCCGGTCCCCGTGGTACTCGATGATCTCCA
This sequence comes from Thermobacillus sp., assembly GCF_003390775.1. Taxonomy (NCBI): domain Bacteria; kingdom Bacillati; phylum Bacillota; class Bacilli; order Caryophanales; family Paenibacillaceae; genus Thermobacillus; species Thermobacillus sp. The sequence continues at coordinate 197,887 of NZ_QEWA01000033.1, forward strand.
GATGCGGGAAATAGCGCGCCGCCTCCGCGGCGAACCGCATCATCAGGATGGCGCCGATCGAGAAATTGGGCGCGATCAGGCCGCCGATGCCGCGGCTTCTGCACAGCTTGTCCAGTTCATCAATCTGTTCCGGCGTGAAGCCTGTCGTGCCGACGACCGGACGCACGCCGTATGTAATCGCCGTCTTCGTGTTTTCGTAAGCTGACTGCGGCACCGTAAAATCCACCAATACGTCGACTGCGCCGCCGCGCAACGCTTCCTGAAGGTCGCCGGTGATCGTGACGCCGCAGACGGGCAGTCCCGCAGCGGCGCCCGCATCCTGACCGGCCGTGGTGCGTCCGATGGCGGCCGCCAGTTCAAAAGCCGGTTCTTCCAGCACCATTTTGACGACTTCACGTCCCATTTTGCCACTTGCGCCCGCAACCGCGACGCGAATCTTGTCCGTCATGCGTTCCAACTCCTGTTCCCACTTGAAAGATGAATAAGTTCAATGCAGTGTGCGCCTTTGTTTTCTCCGGTGGCGCCGGCGGTAGTCGGCAAACAGCCGCTTGGCTTCCCCGTGCGCCGGATTGAGCCTGAGCGCTTCCCTGGCCGCCTGAGCCGCTTCATCGAAGCGGCCGAGCGCCCCGTATGCCGCCGCCAGCAGCAGGTAAGCTTCATCGAGCAGCGGATCCCGTTCCAGCGCAAGTTTCAACCGGCCGATAACGGACGTGCAGTCGGGATCGGCGGCTGCCAGCTCGTTTTTTGCTTCCTCGGCTGCGATTCGCGCCTGAACCGATGCGAGATGATAGCGGTAATCCGTCTGATCCGGCGCCAGCCTGACCGCCTCCTCCGCGTGCCGGAGCGCCTTCGACCACAGGGCGCTGCGCATGCAGGTAATCGAGCATTTGTGGTGATATGCGGGATTGTCGGGCTCGGCAGCGATGGCCTGCTCGAACGACCGGATCGCCTGTTCGTAGTCGCCCGACAAGATCGATGCATACGCCTGTTTGATATGCTCTTCCCCGGCCATCCTCCACGCCCCCCTCGCACATATGCTTATCGATCAGCATATGCATAAGGCAAGCGCCAGGTATGGGCGGGAAAGACGCCGCTATTCGGCAGGCTGCTCGATGCGCGTCCAGCGATCCTTGTCGCGCGTCGAGAATTTCGCCATCACCTTGTCATGCGCTTCCGTCAGATCGATCCCCAGCGAATTGGCAAAGCAAATGAGAATGAAAAGCAGGTCCCCGAGTTCCATCTCGATGGAACTGTCCGGCTCGTCGGGCTTCTTCGGCTTGGGCCCGTAGTGATGGTTCACTTCGCGCGCCAGTTCCCCGGCTTCTTCCGTCAGCCGGGCCATCAAGGCGAGCGGACTGAAGTAGCCTTCCTTGAACTGTGAAATATATGCATCGACTTCACGCTGCATGTCGGCGAGTGTTTTGCCCAACACTAAGCACGATCCTTTCCATGAAAGATAAAAATTGATAAACTTAATATCGACTTATCCTTTTACGCCGAACGGTTGTGTCCGCCCGCGGACACGGCGCCGGCCGTTTTGCTTATCCGACGATTCTTTCCTTATGTTAGCGCAAAGCACAGGGGAACACAATCCTTGCACCTTCCCGGGCTTCGATGCGTTGAAGCCCGATATCGAGGAGGTTGAAACGGATGTCCCGACGGGCAGCCGGCGGACTGCGCGTCCTCATCCCCGTTGCGGCGGGAACGGCGATCTATGCGTTCGGCCTGCATTACTTCGTACTGCCGAACACGTTGATGGAAGGCGGCGTTACCGGTGTCGGACTGCTGCTCTATTACATATTCGGCCTGCCGCTTTCCTTTACGACGCTGCTCCTGAACGTGCCGCTGTTTCTCGCGGGATGGAGACTGCTCGGCTGGAAATCGATGACGATGACGCTTTATGGCACGCTCTGTCTGACCTGCTCGCTGTGGCTGATGGAACGCGCGGTCGATGCCCGGCTCATCGTCCCGCTCGCAAGCGGGCGCGATCTGATTCTGGCCGCGCTCTATGCCGGCGTGACCCTTGGCGCCGGTCTCGGCATCGTCTTCCGGTTCGGCGCGACGACCGGCGGCATGGACATCGCCGCCCGCATTCTGGTGCGAAAATACGGCTGGAGCATGGGCCGGACCATACTCGGCATCGATGCCGCCATCATCGGCTCATCCCTGTTCTTCGTACCCGTCGAGCGCGTGCTCTACACGCTGGTCGTCGTCTTCATCGCCGCAAGAGTCATCGATTTCGTGCAGGAAGGGGCTTATGTCGGCAAAGCGTTCACGATCGTGACAGACAAAGGCCAGGCGATCGCCGACGCCGTTACCCGCAAACTCGACCGGAGCGTGACGATACTGCAGGCGACCGGTGGCTATTCGGGCGCGTCCAAGCAGGTCGTCTACTGCATTGTCGGCCGATCCGAAGCCCGGGCGCTGCGCGAGATTGTGCACGAGATCGACCCGAAGGCGTTCTTCGCGATCAGCGATGCGCACGATGTCGTCGGCGAAGGTTTCCGCGAAAGATGACGAAGCGCCCGCGGCTACAGCGGGCGCTTGACAGACGATATGCCCCATCGGTCATGACGGTACTTGCGGTACCCTGCGTACCCGAGAGCGGCACACAGGATGGCGGTCATGGCCGCAATCCATGCCGGCGACGGATCATCGGCTCGCGCCGGCGACAACACTTCCTTCGAACCGAACAAATCCGCAGCAGCCTGTTCGATGCCGTCGAACGCTTCCTCGATCCAGACCCGGTTCGCTTCCCCTTTCGCTGCAGCCGCCAGCAACCTCTCCGCATACCGGATCCGCTCCTGCAGCAGCTGAACGGAAGGCTGCGGTCGGGCGACAGCTGCCGCCGCCTCCAGACGCTCGACCCGCTCCTTCAGGAGCTGAAGCGAAACGGCGGCCGCGGCGGCTCCCACCGTCCCGCCGCGCTGCCAGCCGCGGCGCATCCGGTCGAGATCGTCGCCGATGAGCCGCCCGTACTCGAGCCACAGCGATTCGCGGCCGGGCGTCAGTGCGTCGACGGCGAGAAGCAGCCGGGATGCCTCCGCCCGCCACCCGTCCGGGTTGCGGCCGCGGGCAAGCGCTTTGCGTGCCGCGCCGAGCGAATCATCAATCCGTCTCCACCCGGCCGGTTCTCCGATCGCACGCAGTTCGGCCGATGCAGCTGTTTCTTCTATTTTCAACAAATAGGCGTAGGACAGTTGACGATTACCGTCCAGGGACGCGAGGTAGAAACTGTGGGTCAGAATCTCGAGACGGTCCAATCGGTCTTCAGCCGCCGCCGGCGCATCCGCAGACAATGGCAATCCGCCGGCGGTCAGCAGAAGCATGAGCACCAGCAGTATCTTCAGGCGAACGGACATGGACAATCCCTCCTAGACATCAGTCTATGAATGGATTGTCCGGTTCAGAACCGCAGCCCGAACCTGCTGCTCACCGGCGATCGACAGCGCCGGCTTCGCCAGGAGATCGGTATTGCAGCGCGATCAGCGTCAGAAAGTAGCTGACGACCGACAACACGAAGGTGAACCCGGCAATGACCGTCATATCGTCTTCCAACACCGACGGCAGCCACGGATAGATGCCGACGCCGTAATCCATCGTATCGTTCAGCAGCATCCATCCGAGAGCGAGCAGCGCCGCCATCCTGCCGAACCGCATGAACCGCGCATAGAGCAGCCCTTCGACGGCCATCGCTGCATGCGATGCGATGAGCATCCAGTTCTGCCAGTCGAGCGGATCACCCTGCAACCCTTGCGCGGCGTTCATGACGACCGCCCAGACGCCGTATTTCACCAGCGTCAGGACGGCAAGCGCTTCCACCGCGATTCGGAAGATCCGGTAAAATCCGCTTTCCCTTTCCGGACGCATCAGGATGAGCACCAGCCAGATCGTGAAGAACAGGCTTGCCGTCGGACTGTCCGGGACGAACACGATGCGCCAGAGCGGATGAGACCCAAGTGTCCAGCGCAGCTGCTCCCCGTACCAGACATAGCCATACGCCGTGCCGAGCGCGTTGCAGATGAAGAGCAGCCAGAGCAGCCGGCGGTCGAGCAGGAACGCCCGGCTTGTGAACCATGTGAGCGACATGTTCGGCCCTCCTTGTCCGGCCATTCGGACGCAATATAAAACCTGACCGCCGGATGGCGATCAGGTTCGCTGATTCTTCCGCAACCTGAAGCCTCTGATCGGCCGCGGCATTCAGATTGCTGTCTTATTCCGCTTTCTTCTGTTTCGCCAGCCACTCTGCGATCTGATCGATCTCTTCAGCGCTGAGTTGGCCGCCGAACGCGGGCATCATGGTGCCTTTGCCGTTCGTCACGATCTCGGCCAGCTCTTCCTTCGAATACTTGTCGCCCACGCCGGCCAGAGGCGGAATCGAGCTTTGACCCTGGTAGTCCGTGCCGTGACAGGAGAGGCAGTTCTGCTGAATGACCGACGTGATTGGATCGTTCGCGTCGACGATGGCGATCTTCTTGTCCTCGCGTTTGACGGGATTCGGACGTTCTTCCCCGCGCTCAGCCGCGAGGCGCGCTTCCTCTTCGCGCTTGATATGCTCCGGCACGATGCCGTTCACTTCAAGCTGATGCTGATAGTGATCCCATGCCACATAAGTCAGGTAGACGCAGGAAATCAGCGACAGGAACATCAGCGCCGAAGCGATCGGGCGGCGGTAGAAGCGGCGCTCCTTGCCCCGGTCGAGGAACGGCGCGCACAGCAGGGCGCCGAACATGATGAGCGGGACGCCGACCGTTCCGAGCACGACGTAATCGCCGGACACATACGGATACTTCAGGAACTGGTACAAGAACAGGAAATACCAGTCCGGCATCGGTATGAACGACGTATTGGTCGGGTCCGCCGGATAACCGAGCGGCGCCGGATGGGAAATCGTCAGGACGAGGAACCCGACCAGCACGACGACGCCGACCATCCATTCTTTCAGCAGGAAGTTCGGAATGAACGCTTCCGACTTGCCTGGGAACGCCGAATAATCGGGCGGTATGTTCGGCATTCTCCCGGACTTGCGGACCCGGGAGTCGCCGACGTATACCACTTTCTCCTGGCTGTCCTTGGAGTTATGGGCCATCGGTGAAAACTCCCTTCAATTATAGTGGTCCGGAGATGCCTTGTCTGCGGATCATGATGAAGTGAGCCGCCAGCAATGCGAGCAGCGCGCCGGGCAGGAAGAAGACGTGGATCGCGAAGAAACGCGTCAGCGTCTGCGCTCCGACGACATCGCCGCCTTGCAGCAGTTCCGCAATGTACGGTCCGATGTACGGAACCGATTCCGCAATCTGGATGCCGACCTTCGTCGCGAAGTAAGCCTTGTTGTCCCACGGCAGCAGGTAGCCGGTGAATCCGAGGCCGAGCATGACGAAGAAGATGAGCATGCCGACAACCCAGTTCATTTCGCGCGGCGCCTTGTATGCGCCAGTGAAGAAGACGCGGAGCGTATGCAGGAACATCATGACGATGACCAGGCTCGCGCCCCAGTGGTGCATGCCGCGCACGATCGCGCCGAACGCAACTTTATGCTGCAGATAGTCGACGCTCGCGTAAGCGTTGATGATATCCGGCACATAGTACATCGTCAGGAACATGCCGGACAGAATCTGGATGACCGTAATGAAAAACGTCAGACCGCCGAAACAATATACGAAGGCGGAGAAGTGATGCGCCGGGTTGACATGTTCGGGGACCTCGTGATCCGCGACGTCTCTCCACATCGGCGTGATGTCCAGACGCTCGTCAATCCAGTTGTAGATTGCTTTAAACATCGGATATTACGCCTCCCAATCAGACTCGCGAGTTCGGTTTGACCGGTCCGAGGTACACCCAGCCATCTCTCACTTCCACTTCGTATTCGTCAAGCGGCGCCGGAGCCACTCTCAGGTTCTTGCCGTCAATCGAATACTTCGCCTCGTGGCACGGGCAGAAATATTGATTGTCGTTCTGGCTGTTCCAGTTGACCGTGCACCCGAGATGCTTGCAAACCGGCGACAACGCGAAAATGGCGCCGTTCTGGTCGCGCGCGATCCATGCGGAACGCTCGGGATCGCTCTCGTACCAACCGTCAACCTGGTGGATCTGGTACTTGAATTCCTTCGGTTCACTCGTAATCGCGCTTTCTTCGGCAACTTTGACGAACGTGCCGCCCGTATTCTTCTGAAGAATCGGGTCGACCGCAAAGCGGATCATCGGCAGCACGACACCGCCTGCCATGAATGCGCCCGCACCGCCGAGCGTATACGACAAAAATTGGCGCCGGGACATCGTTTTTCTCATCACGGACGAGTGTGACTGCTCATGCTGCTCGTGGTTGCTCATCTCCTGCTCTACCCCCTTTGCCAATCGTTATGCGGGTCTTGTCATGCCGACAACTACCATGACGAACCAAACCATAACTAATAATATCCCAGGCCCTATTGAGCGTCAAGAACGCGGAAATGAAAATGAAACAGCGCCTAAAATCGTTCTGAATTTTGTTGAAGATTTGTCACAATTGCCGCATCCCAGCACATTTTTCCCTTGCCCCGGACATTCTATTCAGCGCTGCGGTCAGACTCTTCCCGCCTGTTCCGCCACATCGCCTGGACGGCTTCCGACACAGCCCGCGCTGCCGGCAGCGACCCGTCCGGCTCCGGGACGATCCACAGATCAACCGAAGGCAAGTCCGACTGATAGGAACGGTTCAACGAGACGATGATGACGTGTCGAAAACCGCCAGCCTTGAGACCGGAGGCAACCCGTTCGATCGTCTGCGCCCCTTCCGCCGCATAGTGCAGCGCGGGATAGGTGACGGTCCGGCCCTTGAACGGCATTTCGACGAGGTCGAGCAGATCGCGCAGCCGCGTCAAAGCCGCCTCCGCTTCATCCGGCGATTCGCTGCCCGTCAGGCCGGTGACCGGCAGGATACCGGTGTCGAAATAAAGCTGCAATTCCGCCCATCGTTCGCCGCTGAATTCACTGAATTTCATGAGCTTCATGATCCTCCGATTTCAGACAGGTTGTTCTTCCCGGACATCTTACCATATCCCGCAGCCGGCCGAAAACCGACAGCAGCAAAAAAACCCGCCCCCTGGCCAAGGGGCGGGCCATCGTTCAGATCGTTCGCAGCTCCTCCGCAAGCCTGCGGAATCCGTCCACATCGCCGTTGTCCAGCGCTTTGTCGATCTCGGCGTAAATTCTTTCCTTGCGATAGATGCGCAGCGCTTCGTCCAGCACCATTTCCGCAGCCAGCGAAAGCATCGCCTCATAAGATTTCATTCTGTCCACAGGACACACCTCCTGGAATAGCGGTGATCGTTCCACCGGATGTCTGTCCTTCCTGCCGACGTCTTACTCAAGCATATTCATGAGCGGCCGCCCTGTAGCGGACGAATGTCCCCGTGCCGGCTGAATGTACCGTTACCCATCCGGCTATCAGCCGGACAGAATCGGTTCGAAGTCCCGGGTTCCGGAACCGCCTATCACCTGCCGGCCGGCTCTCGTCAGCCTGAGCACTGTGCGGCCGTTCTCGTCTTCCCCGATTCTGAGCAATCCCAGATGCACCATCATCGCGAAAATGCGCTTGTCGAGCACGGACGCCGGATCATCGTAGTAGAACGGCCGGACAAAAGGCTGAAGCGCGCCGCGCAGCGAGTCTGCCGTCACCCAGCGGTCCGCCAGCCGCTCGATGAGCCGGACGATCGCGGGCAGATTCGGAATCGCCGCGCGGTAGAGCCGGACCCAGAACCGGTACAGTTCCTCGGGCTCTTCGATTGCGCGGCTCGCCAGTCTGCTTGCGCCGGCTTCGGTCAGCCGAAGCTGGCCGTCTCTCTCCGACAGATACCCTTTGTAGTGGCAGTAATCGTACAGAAAGGCCAGCCGGTCCGGATAGTCTTTGAACCGTCTGCCATAGCCGAAACGCCAGCTCCCCCGGGCCGGCGGTTCTTCACGGACGGCCAGCGCTTCGAGCAGCTGGAGCAGATTCCGCTTGTACATCACGCCGTCCTGGGTCAGCGGCACCACGTGGCGCGCGGCATAATCCAGCAAGACGAGCACGTCGTCCGCCATGAGCTCCTGCTCGTCACGATACGCGAGCGGCTCCCCCGCATAGACAAGCCGCCTGGCCAGACGCTCCGCCAGCACATCGCGGAACCGCTCCTTCAAATCTTCCGGTACGCGAAACAGATAACGGTTCGTGCCGTTCGTGCCGTTGAACAACCAACCGTATTGTTTGAATCGCGAGATCGTCTCGCGCAATCCGGATGCGGATGAGCCGCCGCCTTGCGCGGGTTCGTCCTTTGGCGCCGCCGATTTCCGCTTCCGCTTCGTCCGCCTTTCCGGGGGTGGGACGATCGGATCGAATTCGAGCCGCACGGCCGCCACCTCCTCGGGCGAACCCGGTTTGGCCTCCGCATCGAACCGGCTGCTGCGCACGCGCGCGAGCAATTCTTCCAGGCTGAACGCATCGCGGTCATCGAAGAGCAGCGAGTGGAGAAACCGTTCGTCCTCGAGGGACAGCCCGTCGAGCAGCGCCTCAAACCGATTCTTCTCCAGGGCGGCAGCCATAATCGTCTGCATCAGCTCATGCTTCGAATGCCCGTCGCATTCCAGGCGGTACATTTCCGCGATCCGCATCAGCTGCGCGATGTCCGCATAGCCCAACATTTCGGCCAGCAGCATGCCATCCCCTCCGTTCCTTGGATCTATTCCCATTATGGGAAGAACGAAAAAAAATAAAACGTGATGCAAGCCGCCCGCCATTACCGTGATTTTGCGGGATATTCGCCCGAACGCGCAAAAAAAAAAAAGAGCCGCCCCGAACTTGCTCCGGGTCAGCTCCGTGTTTCCAACGTATCCAGATGTTTCGAACAGTTGTGCAGAAGAACCCGCCAGTCCGAGCCGGCCGATTCAAGGATGGAAAGCGACATGTTGCCGATGCGCCGATCTTCCAGATCGCTGCATAATGCCCGGAGCAAAACGGCGAGGATGCTGCCGTGGGACACGACCAGCAGCCGGATTTCCGGGCTGCGGGCCTGCCAGTCGGCTATGAACGCCAGCCCGCGCTTCTGAACGCTGTCATCGCTTTCCTGTCCGACGTCCCGGGAACGCCAATCCGCTCCCCAACGCCGAAGCCGCTCCTCTTCGGTCGTTCCCTCGGCGAGCCCGAAGGATCGTTCCCTTATTCTCGGGTCGGGCGGCAGAAGCGGAATGCCGAGCGCATCAGCCAATATGCGCGCTGTCTCCCTTGCGCGCTTGAGATCGCTCGAGACGACCGCATCCCATACCCGATCTTCCGCCTTCAGCCGGGCCGCAAGCGCACGCGCTTGCCGGATGCCCGCTTCGTTCAGCGAAATATCGGTCTGGCCCTGAATGCGGCCGACGGCATTCCATTCCGTCTCGCCATGCCGAATGAGTCCGATGATCAACGACATACCTCCCGATAAGCGATCGCAGTCAATGCCTCGTGCGCGTGAACCAGTTGATCGTCAGCAGCGTCATGATCATGCCGAGAATCGACAGCGCGATCCAGTACTGCGGATAAGTCGGCACGACAGTCAGCACGACCGGACCGCTGATGCTTGCAACGGGCACATCCTGATAGAACTCGATGCTGATCGGTTCTGCGCCGTCCACCGAGCTGATCGTATCGATCATCCCTGTAAGCCTGGCAATTTGCGCATCGGCTGCATCCTTCTCGGGAGCACCGATCGCCATATAGATGAAGGCGCTGACGAACATGGCGAAGCAGCAAGCCATCGCAGCCGCCACGCCGCGGCGGAACGATTCGGACCAACGGTACGTCCGGTCCTTGACCGGCAGCAGCCAGAAGTCTTCCTGGTATATCCGCTCCATGACGGCGCGGTTGATGCGTTCATCCGGATCCTGTTCAGCGTCCGCAATCTGCAGCCGGCGGAGCATCGATTCGCTCTCTTCCCAGATCCGGAATTCTTCCGCGCAGCTGTCGCAATCCGCAAGATGGGCCTCAAATCTCAAACGGTCCGGATCGTCTTCCGGCAGGTCCCAGACGAGACCGAACCATTGCTGCGCTTGCTCGCAATTCATCGTGCTTTCATCTCCTCGTATTCCACGTAAGACGAATCAAAATACGGCTCCAGCTGCGATTTCACACTGGCCCGGGCGCGGAACAACAGCGATTTGACCGCGCTGACGGACTGTCCGAGAATCGTTGCAATCTCCTGATAGTCCAGCTGGTCGTACTCGCGCAAGATCAGCGCCGAACGCTGTTTCTCCGGCAATCGGTTGATCGCTTCGCGTACGAGGTTCATCCGCTCTCGCTGCAGCAGGCGCTGTTCCGGCGCCGCCTCAGGCGGCGCAAGCGGCACGACGCCGGATTCGTCGAGCGAGACATTGCCGCCTCTCTGCTTGCGCAGTTCGCTCAGCACCGTATTGCGTGCGATCGTATAGAGCCAGGTGGAGAACGATGCGTCGCCTTCGCGGAAGGAATGCAGACTGCGATATGCTTTGTAGAACGTCTCCGAGCACAGATCCTCAGCCATCAGGTCGAGCCCCGCGCCTTTCAGCATATGGTAGATGAAGGCCAGTATTTTGCGTTGATAACGCCGCATCAATTCCGAATATGCCTGGACGTTGCCGTCCTTGATTTCACGGATCAATTGGGAGTCGGTCATGGGCTGTGCCCCTCCTTGGGCTGCGGTGATCGCCCTCCCGGATCCGTCACTACATTGTACCGATCCGGAAGGCAAAAGTTGCGCCGCCCGGCCGCATCATTTCGCCAGGCTTTTGTAATATGGCGATTTCCCGCCGGCCGATGTCCGCGCCTCCGGCGCAGGAAGCACTCGGCCTTGACTACATCAATTCGAGTCGGAATGGTGAAATCCCTGCATTATGTAACGGGCCGCACGAGGCCACCAGTATTTTACAGAGCACATACAGACATTGTATCACAGAATTGTGATTTGGGGAGTTCAAGTTTTTTCCGGCCGCAGCATGACGCAATGTTGACGCAATGTTATAGACGATTGAAACAAGCGATTGGTGGCATAGATGAGGATTTTTTAAACGACAGATTGTAATATGACAGATAAAAATAAAGGAGCCCATGGATGGATTCGTGTAAAATGGAAGTCACCACAACACCCATTCGTACAGGAGGATCCATTCATGAGCTACTCCCATCTTAGCATAATTGAGCGCGGACAAATA